>JAHKBC010000070.1 GCA_018825725.1 Candidatus Omnitrophota bacterium | reverse complement strand
TATCATTTCCCATCGAACCTAAAGGTTCTTTCCCTTCTTCGCACATAGGCTTAATAATAAATTTCAGGTCCTCGCGGCTATAACCAAAAACCTTTAAAAGGGCAATGGTGTCCGAAGAATCGTCATTACGCAGGGGAAGTCCCGGTATATCATCGAGTTCTACCAAATTCTCTTTATTCCACTGGCAATATGGAGAGCGGCTGGAGATTTCCTTTTTAATACGCGAGTCATCAACTATCAATCCACGTTTGGTATCAATAAAAAAGAGCTTCCCCGGTTCAAGCCTACCGGAAAATTTAATCTTTTTTTCATCGATATCAAGTACACCTACTTCAGAGGCCATAACCACAAGGTCATCTTTGGTAATAATATACCTTGCCGTCCTTAAGCCATTACGATCTAAAACCGCGCCTACATTCTTGCCATCGGTAAAAGTAACTGCCGCCGGACCATCCCAGGGTTCCATAAAACAGGAGTGGTATTGATAAAATGCCTTTAATTCTTCATCCATGGAAGCATTATGCTCCCAGGCCTCCGGGATAAGCATCATCATGGAATGTTCTAAGGTCCTTCCTGATAAAACCAGGAGCTCAAAGACATTATCCATAATCGCCGAATCACTGCCTCCCTCTACAATAACCGGCTTAAGAAGCTCAATATCCGTGCCGAAATATTTACTACTCAGGAGCCTTTCGCGCGCGCGCATCCAGTTGATATTTCCTCGCAGGGTATTGATTTCTCCGTTATGCGCCAAAAAACGGAATGGCTGCGCAAGATCCCAGGTAGGAAAGGTATTGGTACTATAGCGCGAATGCACTAAAGCTATGGCACTTTCTAAATCTTGGGAATTAAGGTCCAGAAAAAATCTATCAAGCTGCTCAGGCTTTAACAGCCCCTTATAGCTAATAGTTCGCGAAGAAAGGTTAGTGATATAAAAAAAAGTGTCTTTCGGATAATCTGCCTGCAAGGCATTCTCTATTTCCTTGCGGATTACATAAAGCCTTCTTTCAAAACCTAACTCATCGTCAAAGACCTCTTGCCCCTTGCCAATAAAAATCTGGCTGATGCGCGGCTGAGTTTCTCTGGCTATTTTACCTAAACTAGAATTATCCAGAGGCACATCGCGCCATCCTAAAATTACCTGTTTATGTTTCTTAACCGCCTGCTCAACAATCTCCCGGAAACTATCCGCCTGCTTGCTTTCTTTTGGAAAAAATATGAAACCCGTGCCATAACTACCCTTTTCCCCAAGGGCAATCCCAAGTTTAGAACACTCTAATTTAAAAAATTTATGTGGAATCTGTATGAGAATTCCCGCTCCGTCACCAGTATCCGGATCAGCGCCTACAGCTCCGCGGTGGGAGAGACGATTTAATACCTCAATACCCTGGCGAACAATCGCGTGAGAACTTTTACCCTGAATATTACAAACAAAACCCACGCCGCAGGAATCGTGTTCGAAACGCGGATCATATAACCCCTGCTTCTCGGGAATATGTCTATACCTAACTCTTAGATCTTCCATTTTGCAGCATTAATCCCCAGCCTCTTGACCTTACAGCGCATAGTATTGCGGTTTATTCCTAAGATCCTGGCTGCTTTAAGTTGATTACCTTGTGTCTTCTCTAATACCTGCTCCAGTAGCGGCCTTTCAATTGCCTCTAAAACTTCTCTATATAATACACCCTCTTTGTCTTTAAACAAATCATCATCTAATTCAATTACCTTATCCTTAATAAACGCCAGGTCATGAATTCTACCCTTTTGCGCCAGGCGGATAACATTTCCCTGATTTAAGCCTTCGGATAAATCATACCCTTCCTGCTCAAAAATTTTCTCCAGCATATCTTTAACCCTTGATTCATCCATCCCGGTTAGCATTATAGTAATCATATTTTGCCCAAAAATTAGTCAAACTGAATTAATAATAATCCTGGCTGATATATATCAGCCAGGATTATTGGTTCTATTTAATAAAGAGCATCTCGCGGTACTTAGGCAACTCCCAGAGCTTGTCTGAAACTACGCGCTCTAAATCGTCCACGTGCCTTCGTATATGTTCCATTAAAGGCCTTAGCTTGTTAAAATAGGTTAAAGCCTTTTTCTCGGCATTCATACCTAGCGCATCTTGCATAAGCTTATCCATTTCCTTGACATTACGCCGGACATAATAAATCTTATTCACGATCTCCTTAAGGTGTTCTTTCTGGTCACCAAGTACTGCCTTATCCAGCCCTAGATAAGATTCTTTTTCCAGGTCAACGATCTTCTTCAGGTTTGAAGAAAGCAGCTTCTCATACTCATACCCCGCAGGGATTATGCTGGCGTTAACCATCTCGTTTAAGGTGTTGACCTCAATCTCCAGAGTAAGATTATACATATGCACCCAGATATGGTATCGTGCAACCAGTTCTTCTTTGGAGAAAACCTTATACTTCTCAAAAAGAGAAATATTACCTTCTTTGATCAGAGCCTCTAAGGCCTTGATAGTAGAGTCTATATTCGGTAACCCTCTTTTTTTAGCCTCCTTAAGCCACTCTTCGGAATAATTATTTCCTTCAAAGCGGATATCTTGAGTCTCCTTAATTACCCAGGCAACCACCTTCATTGTCTTGGCCTTAAAATCCCTACCCTCTTCTTTTTTAATCGCATCGGCAACATAGTCCAGGCTCTCTGCTATAATTGTATTAATTACCGTTATAGGAGTAGAGATATTCTGGGAAGAACCTACGGCACGAAATTCAAATTTGGCCCCGGTAAAGGCAAATGGAGATGTGCGATTCCTGTCAGTAGTATCCTTATTGAACTTGGGTAAACGCTCAATTCCCAGGTCCATGATATCGCACCGGGAAACTTGAGACTTAACCCCCTTAGTAATCGTATCCAAGATAGCAGTTAATTGCTCACCTAGAAAAACGCTGATAATTGCAGGCGGAGCTTCATTAGCTCCCAAACGATGTTCATTACCGGCTAAGGCAATGCTGGCGCGTAAAAGATCGGCATGCAAGTAAACAGCGCGTAATACTGCGACTAAAATAGCCAGGAATTGCAGATTATCTTCGGGAGTATCTCCGGGATTCAAAAGATTATTTCCCTTATTATCCGCCAAAGACCAATTTAAATGTTTTCCGCTGCCGTTTATTCCGTCAAATGGCTTTTCATGCAAAAGACAGACCAAATTATGCCTTAAGGCAATCTTCTTCATTAATTCCATTAACAGTTGGTTATGGTCTGCGGCAATATTGGATTCTTCAAATACAGGCGCGAACTCATACTGATGCGGAGCAACCTCATTATGGCGGGTCATTACAGGAATACCCAATTTATAAGCTTCCTGAGCCAATTCAAACATGAAATTCAATACCCTCTCTTTTATTGAACCAAAATACTGGTCTTCAAGCTGCTGCCCCTTGGGAGAAGGAGCGCCCACAAGAGTCCTGCCGGTCAATAAAAGATCCTGGCGCAGATTATAATAGTTGCGGTCAATCAAAAAATATTCCTGTTCGGGCCCGCAGGTAGAAAACACCTTTTTCACATCCTTGTGTCCAAACAACCTCAGCAGATTAACTGCTGCCCTGCTTAAAGCTTCATCTGAACGCAACAGAGGCAACTTCTTATCCAATGCCTCCCCATTATAGGAAATAAAGATTGTAGGAATACACAAGGTCTTGCCTAATGAGCTTTCAATAATAAACGCCGGGCTGGAAGGATCCCAGGCAGTATAGCCGCGCGCTTCAAATGTTGCCCGTATCCCACCCGAAGGAAAACTGGAGGCATCGGGCTCACCTTGAATCAACTTATTTCCGGAGAATTTCTCAATGACTTTACCAGGACGCACGATTGAGATAAAACTATCATGTTTCTCCGCAGTTAAACCGGTCATAGGCTGAAACCAGTGTGTATAGTATGTTGCGCCCTTATTCATTGCCCATTCCTTCATAGCATCGGCAATCTCATTAGCCTGTTCAAGTTTTATAGTCTTGCCTTCTTCAAGCCAGGCTTTAAAAGCAACAAAGGTATCTTTAGAAATATGCTTGCGCATAGTCTCGATATGAAAGGTATTCTCGCCAAAGTATGAAGACACCTTCTGCGGCTTTTCAATCTTATCAAATTTCGTTCCCTTAATCTTAAGCAAAACCTCTTTTCTAATTTCCATAATAACCTCCAAAAATAAATTAGGCGTTCAGCTATGACCAATCTTTTAGATCATTATGAACGCCAACGTTCTTATACCTTACACCAACCCATCCGATAGGGTTGGTGTTTGCTTGTGCAAAAGCACTACAATGTGCCTAAATCTTAAACTGCCTTACTACTTTGTACAAGTAAGAAAGAATGCTTCCTGGTAACTATTATTTTGATATTATCAATTTACGCCCTAGACCCTGACAGGACGGTTATGCTTTATTTGATAACCCTCCATGTATTTAAAGAACGCCTTCGCCCTTTTCTCCTGTCCTAATGCGTATTGCATCCTCGATAGGAGAGATAAAAATTTTTCCATCACCGATCTCTCCGGTGCGAGCAGTCTTTATAATTGCTTTGATTATCTTTGGCGCGTCACCATCCTTAACAACCACATCAATCTTTATTTTGGGTAGTAATTCTACCTTATATTTCTCACCCCGCCACTGCTGTACTATTCCCTGCTGCTTGCCATGGCCCTCAATCTCGGTTATGGATATCCCCTGGCAACCTTCACCTTCAAGTTCCTTGCGTACCGCTTCAAGTTTTTCTGGCCTTATAATAGCTTCTATTCTTTTCATTATTTTATCCCTCCTTATTTTTGTCCTCGATACTCAAAAAGGAAAACGCAGGTTTTCTGCTCAGGAATTCCGGATAGGCGCTATTTCCATGTTCGCCAATATCCAAACCCTCAATTTCTTCCTGAAGCGTCACTCTCATGCCCATGGTAACTTTAATTACATGCCAAACAATAATAGATACTCCAAAGGTAAACAAAGCAACGCTGACCACGCCAAGTAACTGCGCCATAAGCAGCCCTGTGCCTCCTCCATAAAATAAACCATTGCTGGTAGCCGTGCCTGTAATCTTATCCACCGCAAATAATCCAACCGCAAGAGTACCAAAGATCCCATTTACTAGATGCACAGAAAGAGCCCCTACTGGATCATCTATTTTAAATTTATCAAAAAATATAACCGATAACACAACCAGTATTCCGGCGATTAATCCTATTAATGCCGATGCCCCTACGGTTACAAATGCGCAAGACGCGGTTATGGCCACTAATCCTGCCAAACAACCATTCAATGTCATACCTAAATCCGGCTTACCTAAAAGCATCCAAGAGATTAAGGTCGAACTCATAATCGCTGCTGCGGCTGCGGTATTGGTAGTCACTGCAACATGGCTGATAGCCAATGGATCAGCAGTCATGGTTGAGCCGGGATTAAAACCAAACCAACCAAACCAGAGAACAAATGTCCCTAAGGTAGCAATTGGCAGGTTATGCCCAAGAATTGGATTAATTTTTCCGTTTACATATTTCCCGAATCTTGGCCCCAATAAAAGCACTCCTGCTAAGGCTGCCCAGCCTCCTACTGAATGCACTACAGTAGAGCCAGCGAAATCAAACATGCCTTTTTGAGACAGCCACCCGCCGCCCCAAATCCAATGCCCTATAACAGGATAAATAAACATAACCATGATAAATGAAAAAACGATAAACGATACATACTTAATCCTCTCGGCAACTGCACCGGAAACAATAGTTGCTGCAGTCCCAGCAAAAACTAATTGAAAAAAGAACTTGGCAAATAATGGCACTCCGGTCCAAGAAATAGCAGAATATACCCCTTTATAAACTTCACCGGTAGCCGGAGAGTTGTCCAGCCCGCTTAAGAAAAATAATCCCTTTAATCCTATGAAAGGAGTCCCATCCCCAAACATAAGGCCCCAGCCAAGCAGTAAGAATCCTAGGCTGGATACCGCAAAAACGATAAAGTTTTTAGAAAGTATGTTCACGCAGTTCTTGG
>JAHKBC010000069.1 GCA_018825725.1 Candidatus Omnitrophota bacterium | reverse complement strand
TTTAATTTACCACTAGCAATATCAATCAGCGTTCCCACAATATTACGCGCCATATTGTAGAGAAACCCATCAGCACATATATCGATGTAAATGAAATCGCCTTTCTTAGTTACAATCAATCTCTGGATAGTTCTTACGGAATTCCTGCCTATCTTGTCTTTGGCCTGAAAAGAACGAAAATCATTCCTGCCTAAAAGGTATTTAGACTCTCTGCGCATTAATGAAACATTTATATTAGGCTTGTATAACCAGCTATACCTGTAATAATACGGCGAGGAGTAAGTACGGTTCAGGATGGTGTAGCGGTAAAACTTGGATTTAGCGTCATAACGGCAATGAAACGAAAGGGGTACCTCTTTCGCCTCTGCAATCACTATATCAAGCGGCAGAAGGCTATTTAACGCGCGCTGCAACTTATCCAAGTTGATTTCATTATTAGTTTTAAAATTGGCTGTTTGCTCTTGAGCATGCACCCCAACATCCGTGCGTCCCGAACCAATAAGAGACACTTTATGTTGAAGGACATGTGCTAAAGTATGCTCGATTATCTGCTGGATTGTTCGAGAGGTATTCTTTTGCCGCTGCCAGCCATGATAGGCCGTACCGTCGTATGCGATAGTCAATCGGATATTACGCTTTGGCTCTCGTATTGCCTTAGCCGAAATACCCTTTCTTAACTTACCAGGCATTCTGCAATTTGCACGGCATTAAGCGCAGCGCCTTTTAAAAGATTATCCGCAACCACCCAAAGCCACAAACCATTCTTAACAAAAGGGTCTTTACGGATACGGCCGACAAAAGTTTGGGCCTTACCTTCTGCATCTTTAGGCATAGGATAAAGATTTTTCTTGGGATCGTCAATAACAATCACTCCTGGAGATTTACTTAATATCTTACGCACGGCATCAGGACTGATTATTTTTCTGGTCTCCAGATATACGGCTTCAGAATGCCCGGTTCTTACCGGAACCCTTACTGTGGTTGCCGATAACTTAATCTTATTATCGTGCAGAATTTTATGTGTCTCTTTTACTAATTTCCACTCTTCGGATGTATAATCGTCATCTATAAAACCACCGATATGCGGAAAAACATTGTATGCTAATTGCTGAGGCATGGCTCTACTCTGCGCATGCACATGCACATTCGCATAGTTATTGCCGGCAATTAAAGAGTTTTCCTGCCGCAGTTGCTCAACAGCCGCTTTACCAGCGCCGGAAGAAGCCTGCAAAGTAGTAACAATCACCCTCTTGATACCCGCCTTCTTGTAAATTGGGCTCAAAGCCACAACCATCTGAATAGTAGAACAATTAGGATTGGCAATTATCCCTTTATGCGTCTTTATATCCTGCGGATTGACCTCAGGAATAACTAATGGAACCTTGGGATCCATACGGAAATCCGCGCCATTATCAATTACAACTGCCCCGCAATTTAGCGCATCTTTGGCATAGGTTAGCGCAGCACCCTTCTCTCCTTCAGTGCCGGCAAATAAAGCAATATCTATACCACAAAACCCCTCGCTGGATATAGGCTTAACCGAATAAATCTCACCATCTACATTTATATCCCTGGAAGAACGAGCAAATACCCTTAATTCCCCCATGGGAAATTTACGCTTCTTTAAACAGCGTAACATTTCGATACCTACTGCTCCGACTCCAACTACTGCGACATTATATTTTGTTTTCTTCTTCATTTTTCTATACCCCTACCTTTACCTGTCCCTATTCATTTTTGTTTAAAGGCTATTCACAACCATGTCTCCGGCTTCAGTAGTTGAATAACCCATTTTACCTGCTGCCAAAGATTTAAATTTATTGGCCACTACCTTGATAACCGCGTTCTCAACGGCCCCAGCAGCTTTTGTTTCACCTAAAGCTTCCAACATCATGCTCACGGCACAGATTGCCGCAAGTGGATTAATAACATTTTTTCCGGTGTATTTAGGAGCGGAACCACCGATAGGCTCAAACATGGATACACCATTAGGATTAATATTTCCGCCGGCAGCTATACCCATGCCTCCCTGAATCATCGCCCCTAAATCAGTAATGATATCTCCAAACATATTATCGGTAACAATCACATCAAACCACTCTGGGTTTTTCACAAACCACATCGTGGTTGCGTCAACATGCGCATAATCCGTAGTTATATCCGGATATTCTTTGGCTATATCATTAAATGTCCTTTCCCAGAGATCCCAGGCATAGGTTAAAACATTGGTTTTTCCACAAAGAGTAAGCTTCTTTTTCTTATTGCGCTTACGGCAATATTCAAAGGCATAACGAATGCAGCGCTCTACAGCATATCTAGTGTTATAAGAAATTTGGATAGCAACCTCATCCTTAGTCCCCTTAGCCTTAAACTCACCCATGCCTTTATATAACCCTTCCGAATTCTCACGCACCACTACAAAATCTATATCTTGCGCCTTTTTATCCTTTAAAGGACAGAATGCAGGGTTATACAACCTCACCGGCCGAAGATTTATATACTGATCTAAGGCAAACCTTAATTTTAAAAGTACGCCAGTCTCGATAATTCCCGGTCTTACATCTGGATCCCCCACAGCCCCCAGAAAAATGGCGGAATATTTCCTTAATTCTTCTACGTCCTTATCATCAACTAGTTTGCCGGTCGATAAAAACCTTTTTCCACTGAAATCAAACTCCTTAGTTTCATACTGAAAGTTAAATTTCTTTCCCGCTGCTTCTAAAACCTTCAAGCCCTCGCTGGCTACTTCAGGGCCTGTCCCGTCGCCGGGTATAATCGCTATTTTATACATATTAACTCCTGTGTTTCTATTCCTGCTATACCCGTACCTTTACCTCGTCTGCTTTTTTATATTCCTATGCTTTACCCAGTTAATTAAACCTTTACTCTCAACAATTTCTTGCAAAAAACCAGGGAATACCTGGGTCTGATAAACCTTATTTTGAGTAATATTTTTAATTAAACCTCCGGATAAATCTATTTCTAATTCATCGCCTTGTTTAATCTGCGATATATCCTCTAATTCCAGAAAGGGCAAGCCGATATTAATGGCGTTACGAAAGAATATAGCGGCAAAACTTTTTGCGATTACCGCCGATACCCCGCAACCTTTAATCGCTAAAGGAGCATGCTCCCTGGAAGATCCGCACCCGAAATTTTTTCCTCCGACGAGGATGTCGCCCGCCTCCACCGTTTCATGGAACTCCGGG
>JAHKBC010000068.1 GCA_018825725.1 Candidatus Omnitrophota bacterium | reverse complement strand
TTTACTGGCGGCTTTAAGAAACAATTCCAAATTATTAATCTAAGCGATATCTCAAAAATTGATGATCAAATCATAAATCCCGCCTTGATGAGGAATAAAGGTTTAATTAAAAAATTATCACTCCCTGTAAAAGTCCTGGGAAGCGGTGAAATTAAAAAAGCCAAAACTATACAGGCTCATGCCTTTTCCAAGCAGGCCCACGATAAAATCACTCGCTCAGGCGGAAAACCGGAGGTCCTCAGCCTAAATGCTTAGCGCATTATTAAATTCCATTAGAATACCGGATTTAAAAAAGAGGCTGATTGTAACCGCGATACTGCTTGCGGTATACCGTGTAGGCTGTTACATCCCTACCCCAGGCATAAACGGTGTTGCTTTAGGTGAATTTTTCGCCCGCATGTCCAAAAGCCATGGCGGAACGCTCCTGGGTATCATGAATATGTTCTCCGGGGGAGCTATGGAAAGACTGACTATCTTTGCCTTAGGAATCATGCCCTATATATCAAGTTCCATTATCATGCAGCTATTGACTGCAGTCATACCGCAGTTAGAAAAACTGGCAAAAGAAGGCAAGGCGGGTTATGAAAAGATTAATCAGCTTACGCGTTACGGAACTGTCGGCCTGGCAGCCATACAATCTTTCTTTATTGCGTTATGGCTGGAAAGCCCGGCGCATTTTGAAGGGCTTAAAATTGCCTTACAGCCAGGCTGGGGCTTTCGCATCATTACAGTCCTGACATTGACTTCCGGCACCATATTTATCATGTGGCTGGGAGAGCAAATTCAAGAACGCGGCATTGGCAATGGGATATCCCTGGTTATTACCGCTGGTATTATTTCTCGAATTCCTGCTGCTATCAGCCAATTAGTAGTACTTATGTCGCCATCGTCTGCGGCCAGGAGCGAAATTCAACCGGCAACCATACTTCTTATGTGCTTCTTCTTGGTGGCGGTAATTTTTACTGTAATCCTGATAACTCAGGGCCAAAGAAAGATTCCCGTACAATACGCCAGAAGAATAGTGGGGCGCAAAGTCTACGGAGGACAATCAACATATATCCCGCTAAAAGTAGATACATCTGGTGTTATCGCTATTATATTTGCGCAATCGATTATTTTATTTCCGGCCACCCTAGCGTCATTCATACCTAATCCGGCTTTTCAAAGATTTGCCCAGACCTTGATCAGGGGGCATCTGCTCTATACAATTGTATACTCGCTTTTAATAATTTTTTTCTGTTATTTCTATACCGCTATTGTCTTTAATCCTATAGAAATATCCGATAATATGAAAAAATATGGAGGATTTATACCGGGAATCCGGCCCGGGCAGCCCACGGCAGAATACCTGGATTATATTATGACCAGAATAACATTAGCCGGGGCTATTTTTATCGCAATTATTGCCATTTTTCCGGATTTTATTATGTCTCTGTTAAAAGTCCCTTATCTAATAGCCTCATTTGCCGGAGGAACCAGCATATTGATCGTAGTTGGCGTTATGCTTGATACTATTAAACAAATTGAATCACACCTTGTAATGCATAATTACGAAGGCTTTATCAAATCTGGAAGAATAAAGGGCAGGAGATAAATGAAGATTATATTGCTCGGCCCTCCAGGCGCAGGCAAGGGAACACAGGCAAAGAAACTAGCCCAAAAGCTGGGATTACCGCATATTTCGACCGGAGACATTTTAAGGCAAAATGTCTCTCAATCAAGCGGCTTAGGAAAAGAAGCTCAAGGGTATATGACTAAGGGAGAGCTGGTCCCGGATCAATTAGTAACCAGCATGCTCATTGACAGGCTTAAGCAACCGGATTGCTTAAATGGCTTTATCCTTGACGGATATCCGCGGAATTTAGCGCAAGCCAAGACTCTTAACGAGGTATTTCAGAATATGGGGATAGATGCTAGCCTAGTAATCTACCTTGATGCAAGCGAAAATATAATTATCCAACGCATCTGTGGCAGGTTAGTATGCAAAAAATGCCAGGCCAATTTTCATGTTACCAACATGCCTCCGAAAAAAGAGGGCATATGCGATTATTGCAGGGCAGAGCTATATCAGCGGGTAGATGATACGCAGGATACGGTAAAAAACAGATTAAACGTTTACCATAAAGAAACATCCGGGTTAATTGAATATTACCGCCAAAAGGGTAATTTTTATACTCTTAACGCTGATGAAGATGCCGATATTGTTCTTAGCCAGATGTTTGAGTTAGTCCAGAAAACCAATGGTAGTGCTAAAATCCAAAGCTGAACTGGAGATTATGCGCCAGGCAGCCAGAATAATCTCCAGTATAGCAAAAGGTTTATGCACACATGTTAAGAGTGGAGTAACTACCAAAAAACTGGATGAGCTGGCAAACGAGTTGATACTCCAGGAAAATGTAGAGCCGGCATTCAAAGGCTATCAGGGATATCCGGCTACTATATGCACCTCGATAAATGAAGTAATAGTTCACGGCATACCTGAAAATAGAAGCCTAAGAGACGGAGATATACTCAGCCTGGATTTAGGAATTAAATACAAAGAATTTTATTCTGACATTGCATTAACTGTTTGTGTTGGAGAAGTAAAACCGAAGATTAAAAAACTGGTTGATGTTACCAAAAAAGCGCTCTTTGAAGGTATTAGGTATGCTAAGGTGAATAATCATGTTTCAGACATATCAAGCTCAATACAGAATTATGTGGAAAAAAATGGTTTTTCCATAGTAAGAAATTTTGTAGGGCATGGTATAGGCCGTAACTTGCATGAAGAACCCGAAGTTCCAAACTTTGGTAAACCCAAACATGGCCTTATACTAAAAAGCGGCATGGTCCTGGCCATCGAACCTATGGTAAACATGGGAAGTTGGGAGTGTGTTATACTCGAAGATGGCTGGACCGCAGTTTCTAAGGACAGGCTGCCATCGGCACATTTTGAACATACCATTGCCATAACCGATGAGGGTCCGGAAATTTTAACGTCATTTAACTAAAGCAATATGGCCAAAGAAGAATTAATCGAAACAGAAGGCAAGGTAATAGAGGCTTTACCCAACGCCATGTT
>JAHKBC010000067.1 GCA_018825725.1 Candidatus Omnitrophota bacterium | reverse complement strand
TATCTGCCCAATCTTGGGTTTCCTGGATATCCTTTCTGATTTTGGAGACCAGACTTGATATATCAAATCCGTATCCTGAGGATTCTAGAAAATTACTCAAAACTTTGCACAATGAACAGGCGAATTCATTAACACCATTTTTGATCAAGCCCAAAGCCTGCGTAGATGTAAGGTTTTCAGCCACTACGAAACCGGGCTTATTCGCAAAACCGTCTTTTCCGCTGATGGCAGAAGAGGAACTATCCTTTATCCTCTCTTCCAGGCTCGAGATCCGATTTTCTAAGTTTCGCGCCAATAAGGTATCATTTATCATTTGCGCATGGTATTTGGAATCCCTCCACTCCTGGAAAAAGCCTCTTGCGCAAACCAGTACCTTAGCGTATGGCATATAAACAAGGCGCAATGTTTCTTGGGAAACCACTTTATTACCGTGATTCTTTGAATTTCCCGGCTCAAGGATTGAAGAGCTTGTTTTTCCGAGACTAAAGCGCTTAAATCGGTTTCTACCTGCTACCTTGGCCTTGTACAACGCATTATCTGCCTGCTTAACCAACTCCTCTTTATCTTCAGCCGAAGAAGGAAATGTGGACCCTCCAATACTGACGGTGATACTGATACTTTGCCCATTTCCGATATCAAAGGCATATTTGCCTATGTTGTTTCTTATTCTCCCGGCAACCATCCCTAAGATACGGCTATCAGCTCCGGGCAAAATTACAGCAAACTCCTCTCCGCCATAACGGGCGGTAAAATCAATTTCCCTCACACATTTCTGAATAAGGCTTGCAATTTCAATCAATACCTTATCTCCTATTTGATGCCCCAGGCTATCATTAACTTCCTTAAAATAATCAACATCTATTATTAAGAATGATACAGGCTTAAGCGATCGTTTCGAGCGCAGCCATTCTTCCCTAAACTTGTTATCCAGATACCTACGATTAAATATGCCGGTTAACCCGTCAATAATCGAATGACTCTCCAGCCTCATTATTAAATTCAGATTCAAAGACGCAAAAAATGCAAATAAAGCCGAAGAAATAATAAATAGGCTTCCGGCCAGGCTTATTTTTTGGCTAAATAGAGAAATTAGGCCGATAATATTAAATACAATTGCCGAAAATAATATAAGATACGTATTATGCTTACTGCTTAAGCGGGCAAAAAGTCCGGGTTTATTATTTAATAAAGCAGAAGAACCGGATTTATATAAATAATCTTTCTCTATAAAAGCATCATATGCATTAATAAAAAGCTCCTGTTGTAAATCGCCGGACAGAGAAAAAAAGCTTTGGGGTATAATCATTGACCGCTTGGAAATATTAATATAGATAAAAGGATACGGGACTAAAAGTTTTTTTTGCGCAGTTTTAATATCAGAAGTTATGTTCAAAAATATATGGGGAGGCCCACGCTGGCGCATTCCATAGGCTTGCCCTAAAAGCCAAATAATAACATCCTCCTGACCGATTTGCCAACTACCCTTTAAAAGTCTAAAATTATAGGTTCCTGAATTTAATTCACCGGAAATAGCGGCGAACTGTTTACGCCTGATATAACTTGAAGGAAGGCCAAAAGGTATAGCAGTTCCTTGTCCGGAAACATCCTCTTGTTTTACAGACAAATTACGAAGATAGCGTTCATAGCATATACCAATATCTATCTTGGGAATATCCTCCCCGTTAAAAGATTCCAATATGCCTATGCTGACAATTCTCAACGCATCTATTATTCTGCGCTTGAATAAGTTCTGCGGATCACCTTCTTGAACAAGGAAAGCACCGGCTACCAAGTTAACCAAAATGCGCTTTTCGTCATTTAAGCAATCAACATGGCTGCCAATAGTAAAAAGATAGTCCCGTAAATTTCCTTCTAAGTTAATAAAATATTCCCAAAATAAATCTTTATAACGATAAGCCAGGCTAGCGTCAGTTAAACCGTTCATTAATTCTGTCCGATCCGGGATAGTCATATTATCTTCAGCGCTAAAACGCACAAGTATGTTGACCATGGTTTCACGGCTAAGGCCATAGGTAAACAATTTTAGAAACTCAACCCCGGCAGCTTTATTATTGCCTGTTTTACTTATAACTCCCGGATTCATATCCTTACCTATAGGAGATGATACCCTGGTTAAGGAAAAGTCCTTCAGAAAATCACTGAAATCCTGCGCATCAGTAGTATTTTCGATTTTATCCACAATTACACCCTGAACCATATCTATATCATTATTGTATCCTTTGCCTATCGGAAAGGTTCCGGCATAAACCTGGTAACCCGGACGCGCAAAAACATCTCTTATGCCTTCTTTCTCCAACGGCATAAATATTTTTGCATGAGCTACAATAGCATCCCTTAACCCCAGCTTCTCCGCTTCATTTAATCTTACCCGATCTGCGTAAGACCTAAAACCTTTCTTTATCTCTTCGAACGTTTGGGAGATAACCGACTTAGGATGGTGAAGCACAATAACAACCCGGCCATCAGGAACAAGAATACGGTAGATATCACTTATGATCTCTTTCTTTAAGGAAATATTAAAATAATCCAAGGAAAAAGTAAGAATAACCAGGTCAAATACACCATCCTTATAAGCAAGTGATTTGATGCGTCCCCTGATGTAAGGCGCGCTAATTATCCCCGGGAAAAACCTGGTATTACCTAAATCCTGGCTAAACATTCTTATCTTGGGATAAAAAAGTTTTTGGATATTCCACGATAATTGCCCTAAGCCTGCGCTAAGCTCTATCGCCCGAACCGATGCCCTCTTAGCTAAAAATAGCTCTATAGCCGTATGCAGGAATTTCCTGGCGTTAAGATACTTGTCAAAGTCACGCTGCAAGGGGTTGGACAAAAGAAGCCATAACGGCAATGGCCTGAGCATTCGCGTAGGCTTTTTTAACACAGGCGAACCCGCATCATTATCCTTTTGCGCCTGTTCCTTCTTCATTTCATCAAAGAATTTCTCCAATTCACTGAGTACTTTCTCGCGATCCAAGCCAATAACCTCAAATATTATATGCGCCGGCTTCGATATGCCAAAATCAGTCATAGATAATATGCCATTAATCTCAGCAGTTTCTTCTTTGTATGTTAACTTAAACTTATGTCCGGGGTATTTACTTAATATACCCATCCAGATCCTGGCTGCAACTCTGGCATGCAAACCCCATGTGTTTGATACAAAGAACTCCTTCTGGTTTTCCGTCAGTTGAACAGCCGGTTTATTTACAATACTGCCATCCTGATTGCTTACTTCTTTTTGTCCAGGCTTCTGTAAAACAACAAACTCCTTGTTTT
>JAHKBC010000066.1 GCA_018825725.1 Candidatus Omnitrophota bacterium | reverse complement strand
GAGCATCTGCCTTCTAAGCAGATGGCAGCAGGTTCGATTCCTGCCAGGCGCACGATTTCTATAGTTTAGTCGCTCGAAATCGCACAATGGCAGTAGAAATTTCTAGATTAGGTAATAGTCGATATCTAAGCCATTAGGTTAAGTTACAGGCAGGAAGACCAATGGTTCGTACCCCTCCGGGGTATTTCCCCCTGGATAAAGGCTTAGGGTGTTCGCCCCCCTCCGGGGGATTTCACCCTGGATAAAGGCTTAGGGTGTTCGCCCCCCTCCGGGGTATTTCGCACTAAACAAAAGCTTATGGTGCTCCATTCCTGCCAGGCGCGCAATTTTAATAGTTTTAATTGAAGAAATTACGCCGATAGTAATAACAAATATTTAGCATATAATACTAGTTAGGGTCTGGCTATCGGCGCTAAATTACAGGCAGGAAATCTATGATAAGGAAAAATATCGTATGAAGATTATAAAAAAAATTATTATTTTAATTTTTGTCCTTGCCGTCTTGTTTATTGTCCTCTTGCATGCTTACGTGAATATTAAAGGCAAAGAACTGGTTGCCCGAAAATTAGCGGATTTTTTCCAGCGCGAGGTATCCGTAGGCAGCGTCAAGGCGCACCTGCCTCTTAATGTAGTTGTAAAAAATATTGATGTTAAGGATTTATTTAAGATCGAGAAGGCCTTTGCCGTTGGCGGCGCCCTGGATATATTTCGCAAGGATTTTACGCTTTATCAGTTAACATTGCAGCGCCCGTCATTTTATATTATAAAATTACCTCCCATTGCGGGTATTCCCGTAGTCTCGTCTGAAAAGCCGGAACAAATTGTGGAGATGAACGTAACAAATACGTCTAATAGCAGCACTGTGGAAAACTTATCCCTTCTAAAAGATAACCAAGAGATTTATCAAAAGCAGCAAAAGGGTAATTTTGCAATATCCAGTTTTAAGCTTAGGCATTTTGAAATCAGGGATGGCAATGTCAAGATTATTGATAAAACGGTTCAGGGAAAAGAGGTGCAGATTAACCTAGACAGGATAAATGTTCAGGTTAACGGTTTGGAATTTCCTATTACCCGGCCTGGTATCGTTGATTTTAAATTAGTCGGAACCATACCTTGGCAGAATTCAATTGACCAGGGCCGGATAGATTTATCAGGCTGGGTAAATATATTTAAAAAGGATATCCAGGCCAAATTGGTAATCGAAGGAATTGATGGCGTATCGCTCTATCCGTATTATGGCGGCTGGATAGACCTGGAAAAGACCCGTATTCAAAAAGCAAAGCTCAATTTTACTAGTGATATTCAGGGGCTTGATAATGATGTGACTGCTCAATGCAGTTTAAAGCTTACCGATATCGAATTTAAGCCGCGCTCTCCGGAAGAGCAGGAGAGCAGGCAGGAGAAAATTGCCCAGGCTGTGCTTGGCCTGCTGCGGTCTTTGAATAAGGAAGGCATTGTGTTGAATTTTACCAAGAAAACTAAATTCGACAGCCCGGATTTCGGGTTATGGGATATACGGTCTGCCTTTGAAGATAAACTTACCAGCGCCAGAAAAGGTGCTTCTTCGTCAGTTTTAAAAGTCCCGGCCAAGGTTGCTCAGGAGACAGTGGAGGGGGTTTCAGACCTTACCCGCGCCCTGGTCAGCGGAGCAGTTACCATCGGCCAGGAAATAAAAAAAGCAGTTGAAGGTTTTATTTTTAAAAATGAGCAAAAGCGAGAAGAAGTTAAAGATACTGATGTATTCTCTAAGATTGCTAATAAGACCAAGAAAGCAGAATAGCGTAACTTCGCTACAATCCTCTTATCTCAAGAATAAAAGATTTTATGCCTCATTCCCAAATCCATATTGTTGAGGCCTCCGCAGGCTCCGGAAAAACTTACTGCCTTGCCCAACGCTACCTTAAATTAATCCTGGATGACAGTTTAAGATCAGATAAAGTAAATCTGTCCGAGATCCTGGCTATTACTTTTACCAATAAAGCAAGTTCGGAAATGAAAGAGAGGATTCTGGACTTATTGAAGAAACTCTCTTTGGGGGTATTTGTTTCTTCTTCCGAGAAAGAAAGCCTCCTGGAATTATTCAATCAGGACGAGGAAAAGCTGCGTAAAAAAGCCACCTTCATCCTGGATTATTTGGTTAAGCATTATAATTTTTTTCAGGTCCAGACAATCGATAGCTTTATCAATGCCATGCTTTCTTCCTGCGCCTTTAAGATGGGTTTGTCTTCTAGTTTTAAAATCCGCACTGACTATTCACGGTATCTGTCATTCAGCCTGGATAAACTTGTTGAACGCGCAAACCTTGATAAAGAGGCAAAAGAGAAGCTTCATAATTTCTTAAGGCAGTATCTTTATATTGAAAACCGCACCGGTTGGTTTGTGCGCCGGGATATCCTTACCCAGATAACCGAACTTTATAAAAAAAATAATAAGTACGGCCAGATGTTTTTACTTTCGGATATTGACCCGAAAGATTTAATTATTAAGAAAAATTCTATTCTAAAATCACTGCGCCAGCTAAAAGACGAACTTCCCCAGGAGGCGAATGCTACTTTCTTAAAAAGCCTCGCCATTTTTCTGAACGAAAGCAGGAATAGTTTTGATGTCGATGAATTATCGGTATTTTTGAGCCACCGGGAAGTTCCTATTAAGAAGGGTGTAAAGGTTCTTGAAAGCATCGAAAGGCTTTGGAATAAGATCAACAGCGACATACATGATCTCTGCGAGATGGAATCGGTATGCGTTTTTAATGCCTATATCGATATTTTCAGCGAAAGCATTAAGGATTTGAAGCAGCTTTCCAGCCGGGAGGATGTGCTTTTTCTTGAGGCAATGAATAAAGAGGCGCGCGCTCTCTTTAGCGAGGAAGGGGTAAGCGTGCCGGAATTGTATTATCGCCTGGCTACTCGTTTTAGGCATTTTTTAATCGATGAATTCCAGGATACTTCTATGTTACAGTGGCGTAATCTCTATCCCATGATCCTGGAGGCGCTTTCTACCGGAGGGTCATTCTTTTATGTGGGGGATAAAAAGCAGGCAATCTACCGTTTCCGTGGCGGTGAAGTAACTCTTATGAATGAGGCAAAGAATGAACTTAGGCAGTACCCTATCTCTTCGGAAAACCTCTTAAAAAACTTCCGTAGCCAGAAACAGATTGTTGAATTTAATAACAATATTTTCTCTGCGCAGAACCTGCGCGTTTTTCTGGAAAATAACGATAAACCCAAGAGATTCTCAGTAGACCTAAAAGAGAGCGATAGAGAAGATATAACTTTAATATTTTCTGCTTCCCTTCAGACCTGCAAAGATGAGCATAATGGCGGGCATGTAAGTATCGAGCCCATTGAAGCGGAAACTTCCTCTGAAAGAAAAGAAGAGGTAAGAGATCGCCTTTTTACGCTGCTGGAGGATCTAAAGACGAGGTATCATTTTAAGGATATAGCGCTTCTGGCCCGGGAAAACGATGAGGTAGTCCTTATTACCGAGTGGTTATTAGAGAAGGATATCCCGGTTGAATCCGAAAAGACTCTGAATGTGCGTGAGAATTCCTATATTAAGGAGGTTATTTCATTATTAAAATTCCTTAATTCACCAATTGATAACCTGTCTTTTTCTTCATTTATTTTAGG
>JAHKBC010000065.1 GCA_018825725.1 Candidatus Omnitrophota bacterium | reverse complement strand
CCGCCTGAATATTGCGCTCCGCAGGTATGGGCATATAGCCTGATATAATCCAGCACATCCTGATCTTGGCCGCTTCCCGAAGAGACTGTTGCGGCGATGTATTTACCCAACAGCCTCTTGCAATGGATAAAATGCGCTGAACGGTCAAAAAGGGCTTTCATCGAGGCAGTAACCTGGTTTATATAGTTGGGTGAGGCCAGAATTATCCCATTGCATTCAAGCATATTCTTCAATATGATATGCACGTCATCTTCAACTCTACAATGCAGTATTTTTTTGTGGCACTCTTCACAATGCTTACAGAAGAATATCTTGTAATCATCTAAATGCATAGTTTCTGTATCAATCCCCTCCTGCGCTAGGCCTCTTAAGGCCTCCTGGGCAAGAAAAAATGTCCTGCTCTTTTCTTTATGCGGACTCGAAGAAATCAATAATACTTTCATATATCTCCTTTCTGTGTCCCCATAATCTTTACCTACTTCCAGGATAAATAATTTGATATTCTTGTAACTTATTTATTTTCAATTACCCCAATCGCCCAAGGGTGGCACCTTAGGGAACGTCCCATTTATTTAAAGACATTTATTTAAAGATAATTACCAGCGTTCCGATAACAATAAGGCTGATTCCGATCCACTCATGCATTCCCGGACGTTCACCTAAAAATAATACTGCCAGGACTACCGCGAATACCACACTTAATTTATCGATCGGGGCAACTAATGAAGCCGGACCGGTCTGCAACGCGCGGTAATAACAGATCCAGGATAATCCTGTGGCAAAAGCAGATAAAACCAGGAATATAAGGCTGCGTCGATTAATTAACATCGGATTCTGCCACTCTTTACGCACAACAACCAATATCCCCAGGAAGAGGATAATTACCATCGTGCGAATAAGCGTAGCCAGGTTAGATGGTATATTCTTCACCCCCACTTTAGCCAGTACTGCTGTTGCTCCGGCGAATACCGCCGAGCCTATCGCAAATATTTTCCAATCCACCATTTCAATCTCCTAAATTTAATCCTGCCGCTGGCGCCTAGGATTAAATTTATCCCGCACTATGCGCGGGAGAATACATTAATTTTATCCTATCCCTTTATTTTCATCCCCGGTTTTAGTTCTATTTCTTAGACTGATATGGGCTGATACGGATCTTATAAGAATTAGCGAGCTTTTCCAACAGCTCTATTTTAATCTTATTTTTTTTATCAGTAAATAAATTATTCTTTTCTAAATCAAACGCCGCACCATTAAGACGGGGGATAACAGACTGGGCATTGATTAATTTCACCGGCGCCTGGCCATGGCGGCACTCTCCTATAGAATCATCCGCGTACATGATCAACACACCGCTTCCAGGCAAATATTGATCAAGCCCTATAGGTTGGCGGTTCTCAACTAGATAATAGGTGTCTTTGCTAAGGGGTATTTTAACGGCTGCTATGCCTTGGCCTGCATCCTCAAGAGGGCCGAGTAAAATTTCGGTGGTCTCTTTCGGATCCACCACTTTTAACCTCTCCTCTGGCAGCCAACCCAACCTTAATTTTGTCCAGGAAGAAATTCCCGGAGGCGGGACATTGTGTTCAGAATAATGGCAGGACATAGGGTCCCAAAAACCCATATTGATCACCGAATCATTAAAAGTCTCCCTCAGATCTCCAGGTTTGGCCTGCAGATCGTGGTCGTACAAACAGGGAACCCTTCTCTTGCCGTTTTCTACCCCGCCAAGTACATGCGCCACGTCATGAAAAAAAGTTCCTATATGAGCATGATAACAGAATATTGCCACCCCCTTCACCTCTTCTTTACTCTTTACCGCTAACTTATCCCGGTTCTCCCATCCCAACATCCCGGGATAACCGCAAAGACCGATCATGCCATAGTCTTCTATCCTAGCATTCAAAACCACGGCGATAAAATCATATTTAGAAAAATCATAATCCTTATCCGCTACCATAAGCGCGTCATCGATCAGACGCCTGACCCGGACCGTATCCACCTCCAGGTTCCGAGAAGAGATCTTATAAGAGGAAATAGGCCGCGGCAGGCTATACCAGGCCTTACTCACCTCCACATCCAGGCACACCTTCTGATACGACATCTGTTTTACATAGAAATTCAATTTATTGAATTTCTCCTCAACAAAACTTCGCTCAGCCTTAGGCACGACATCGCTAAACTGAATAAGAATGACTAACCCGTATTTCATACTGCAGCTATCTGCGCCGCTGCCAAAACCCTGGGTGGTATTTAGAGCCTCACTAAATGAGACTGCAGAAAAAAAAAGAAACAGCCCTGCGAATATTAATTTTACCATTCTTGAGATTTTCCCCCAGAACCATCCATGAGTATTAGACGTATCCCTTAGTTTTATTTCTTTTCCCTAGCTTTATCATAAAGTTCCTGCAGGGTCAAGTTTTCGTTTCCGGGCTCAGACGCTATTTTATACATTTCAGGAGCATATTTATCAAAATCTTTGTGAGTTTTTGCAAATTCCTCTACTTCTTTTACAAAATCCTGATCTACAAACCATTCCGGTTCCGGATCTTTGACTTCCCTGATCTTCGGCTTCCAAAGCAGCCATTTTCCGTCTATTTGTCGAACATCCCAATAACCCTCGAAATACTTATATACGATTTCATCTTCAACTAAATCTTTGGTGGATAACTTAACATGTATTCTATTAACTATTTCTTTGTCAGGTTTGATTATGACTATGGTTGTATCAAGAAGCGGTCGGTACCCCCAAGCCCACTGTTCAAAACTGTATCCCATAACGAAATTATCGGACAATAGCCCGAAAGCCTTTTCCAATTTCCGGGCTTTGAGGTAATTGTAAAAAGCCCTGACAGCTTCGAGCGCGTTTTTATTGGGCTCAAAAACTGTTTTCTGCACGTCTTTAAGCGAATCATCTGTTGCAGACATCTG
>JAHKBC010000009.1 GCA_018825725.1 Candidatus Omnitrophota bacterium | reverse complement strand
TATTTGGCTATATTTATGTTTTTAGGAGGACTATCTTTAATCTTAGCGGTTATCCTGGCCCTTTCTCAGTGGGATTTAAAGAGACTCTTGGCATATCACTCCATAAGCCAGATTGGCTATGTTTTTTTAGGAATAGGCCTGGGGACACCCTTGGGAATTTTAGGTGGATTATTCCATTTGTTTAACCACTCCGTATTCAAATCACTGCTTTTTTTAAATTCCGGGGCAATAGATTATGCTACCGGAACAAGGGATTTAAGGCAGGCCCAAGGATTAGCCAGGGTTATGCCCATTACCTGGTTAACGAATCTTATTGCCTCGATGTCCATTGCCGGCATTCCGCCGTTTAACGGGTTTTTTAGTAAATTTCTTATAATTTTTGCCTGCGTCCAAAAAGGCTACTTTGGTTATGCTTTTATTGCCGTATTAGGAAGCATCCTAACATTGTCTTCTTTTATGAAGGTGCAGAAATATGCGTTTTTCGGCGAACTTAAGGAAAAATTCAAAGGTATCAAGGAGGTTCCTTGGCCAATGAAATCTGCCATGCTTGGTCTGGCGCTTATTTGTCTGGTGGGAGGGCTTATGCTCCTTAGCCCTTTTAGGACATTTCTTGATAGCGCGGTAGAGGTTTTGTTACGGGGTACAGAATATGCCCGGATAGTCTTGGAGGCAGCCAGATGATAATGAGCAAGATTATTTTGTTTATTTTTGGATTTTTAGTCTGGGTCTTTCTTGTCTGGCCTGCAGACTGGCAACACATATTGGTGGGTGTGGCTGTGGCTGGATTTGTGGCTTTTGTTACGGGCGACATGTTTGTCCGTCGGGTACACCACTTTAAGAATCCTTCCCGCTATTTCTGGTTTTTGTATTATGTGGTGTTTTTTTTATGGGAGTGCGTCAAGGCAAATATTGACGTGGCCTTAAGAGTTATGAATCCACGATTACCTATTAACCCCGGGATTGTTAAGGTAAAGACTACTCTTAAGTCAGATACCGGATTAACTTTTCTGGCTAATTCCATTACCCTTACCCCGGGGACGCTCTGCGTGGATATTGATGAGGAGAAGGGGTATCTTTATATTCATTGGATTGATGTCAGATCACAGGATATCAATAAAGCCACTGAGCTTATTGTTAAAAGGTTCGAGAAAGTTTTAAAGAGGGTCTTTGAATGAAAAAAGAAAGCACCTGGAAAGTGCGCTATTTTTTAGGTCTAATTTTTCTATTGGTGGTATTATCTTCCATTATCTTTTTTGATATACCATCCTTAATCAGCTGGCAGTCGCCTTTTTTGGCGCGCTGTTTCTTTATGCTGATGTTTTGTTTTTTTCTTTGCCTCTTGAGAATCTTTCGCGGGCCTACGCCTGCGGATAGAGCGGTAGCCATCGATACCTTAGGCATATTGATTGTGGGTTTCTGCGCAATCTTAAGTATTCCTACGGGCAGGGATTGGTATCTGGATATTGCCATTGCCTGGGCATTGCAGAGTTTTATTGGTGCGCTGGCCTTGGCCAAGTATTTAGAAGGAAGGGGTTTTGATGAATAATCCTTTGTTTGTGATCACCAATATTCATGAACTGGTCGGTATTATATTTATTATATTAGGTGTAGGTTTTGACATTTTAGGTTGTCTGGGGCTGCTTCGTCTTCCGGATGTATATAACCGTCTTCAGGCAACTACTAAATGCGTTACTTTAGGTACTTGCAGTATTCTGCTGGGTACATTTATTATTAAGGGATTTGGGGCAACGGGTTTTAAGGCTATTCTGACTATGGTATTTTTGTTACTCACTACGCCTGTTGCTGCCCATGCGTTGGCCCGCGGAGCACATAAGTCCGGAGTGAAGCTCTGTGATAAATCTGTCTGCGATAAATATAAGGATGATCAAGATGCGTTATCCTAAACTACGCGAATTAAAAGAAGCGATTAGGGCAATCTTCAAAGGCCCTTATACTCAGGATTTTCCCAGGAAGCCGCACAAGCCTTTTGACAGATTTCGTGGCAGGTCTGAATTTCATAAGGATGATTGCGTAGGTTGCGGCGCTTGTTTTCAGGTTTGTCCGGCTGGGGCTATTGAAATACAGGATCAGGGCAATATTAGAAAATTAATTGTGCATTGGGATTTATGTATTTTCTGCGGTCAATGCCAGGCTAATTGCCTGACCCAAAAAGGTATTATGCTCTCTAATGATTTTGACCTGGCTACCACTGGAGATAGGAAAGAATTAAAACAGGAAATAGAAAAGGAATTTTTGTTATGTGAATGCTGCCAAGAGGCGATTGCTCCGCGCGACCAGATTCTCTGGGTGGCCAAGAGGTTAGGCCCGTTAATGTTTAGCAATGCCTCGCTTATGTTGTTTTATAATCAGAATCTTGACTTAGCCTCGAAATCCTCATCTATTCCACAAAAAGAAGATAAAGAATTCCTGCGCTCTGACCGGGTCAGGGTGTTGTGCCCCCGCTGCCGTCGGGAAGCGGTATATAAATCCTAATCCAGTAACTATTATACAGATAATAAATACAGGTTCCATAGATTGAATAAATTTTTTTATTGGAATCGGTTTTTTTATTCTCCGGAATCAAATGAAGACATGAAGAATACCATAATCAACGAAAAATATATTTTTAATATTCTGCAAAAGACCCAATCTCCCGGTGCCGAGAAGATTAAGGACATTCTTAGAAAGGCAGAGCAAAAGAAAGGCTTGAGCCTAAGCGATGTCGGGTATTTGGTTAATCTAAATGACCGCGCGCTTTTAGATAGGCTTTTTGCGGTTGCCGGAAAGATTAAGAAGGAAATTTACGGAGAGCGCCTGGTCTTTTTTGCTCCTTTGTATGTATCGGATTTTTGTGTCAATGACTGTGATTACTGCAATTTTCATAAACGAAATACCTTTCTTAAGCGCACTAAACTTAGTATCAAAGGTGTAAAAGAGCAAGTAAAATTTCTCGTTAATAGCGGACATAAGAGGATTTTGGTTGAATTCGGAGAAGATCCTTTGTATAACGATATTGGCTATGTTACTGAAGTAATTAAGGCTATTTATTCGGTTAAAATATCCAAAGGAAATATCCGCCGGGTTAATGTTAATATTGCCGCTACCACTATTGAAAATTACCGGAAATTAAAACAGGCTAAAATCGGGACATACCAGCTCTTTCAGGAGACTTATCACCGCCAAACTTATAAGAAATTCCACCATGGACCGAAGCAAGATTATCAGAGGCAAATTACTGCTCACAATAGGGTTTTTCAAGCTGGTATTGATGATGTAGGGTTGGG
>JAHKBC010000064.1 GCA_018825725.1 Candidatus Omnitrophota bacterium | reverse complement strand
CGATCTATTTTTAAAAAAGAAACTAAAAAACAGCCCGGCGAATAATATTAGCGCTATAAGAATAATTAAGAATTTACGCTTAAACATTCGCGATAGACCCTTTCTGTTTTGGTAACCATCTCTTCGAGAGAAAAATTATTTATTATAAAATCCCTGGCGTTATGAGCTAAGCGGATTGCCTTTTCACGGTCTCTGAGTAATTCCAGGACTGCTTCGGCTATAGCCAGGGAATTGCCCGGCTCTACTAAAAGACCGTTTTTACCGGCCTTAAGCAAGCTCTTGATACCTCCAACATTGGAACCGATCACCGGCACGCCCAGAGCCATGGCTTCCATCAGGCCCAGGCCCAACCCTTCTTTTAAAGAAGGCATAACAAAAACATCCAAGGCTTGTAATATCTGGCGCGTATCCGCGACTTTAGGCAAGAAGATAACTTCTTTACTTAACCCGAGAGAATTACTTAAAACCTCCAGCTCACTCTTAAGCCTGCCATCCCCCACGATTAATAACCTTACCCCGGGCATAACCTTCAATATCTTCGGCATAGCCTGAATAAGATATGCATGGCCTTTGACATCCGAAAGCCTGGCAATAATACCCACTATCGGTCCGCTATCCAACGATAATCTTGCCCTGGCTATTTGTTTATCTTCTGGTTTTATACCAGCGCCATATTTATCCAGGTCTATTCCATTATGGATCAAAACAATTTTGTCTTCTTCAAGCTTAAAATCATTTATCAAATTCTCTCTTACCGGCTCGCTTATAGCTATTACCTTGTTCGGCCATCCCGGAAAGATCTTGCGAGAAAGGTTTCTTCTAAAAAATCCGTGGCAGGTGTAAACATGCGCTAAGCGAGCATTCTTATGAATCAGATTTCCCAATACCTGGGTTACCCGAGTGTTGGAATGAACTATCTCTATTTCTTTTTCTTTTATATACGGCAAAAGCCTCCAAAGGCTAGGGTAAATTTTAAAAATATTTATTTCGGATTTAGTACGGATGGGAATAGGAAAAAACGATGCCCCGGTTTTAACTAACTCCGGGATAAGTTCACCGGAAGAAGTCGCCAGATACACGCTGTGGCCTTTTGCCTTTAAGCCTTTAGCCAATGATAGGCAGTAACTGGCGATCCCGCCGATATTCAGATGGGTTGTTAGATACAGTATCTTCATTTTATTAACCTATCTATCGCCTCCAAGACTTGGCTTGGTGTAATAAGCTCCATGCAATCTTTCTTCTTACAATTAGGCTTATAACAGGGTGAACAGGATAGATCCTTTCTAATTACGATAGAATCATCCTTAGGCACCATATGCCTTCGCGGATCAGTAGGCCCGAATAATCCAATACAGGCAACCTTAGCCGCCGTAGCCACATGCAGCGGCGCTGAATCGGTAGATATATACAGGCTGCATTTCTTGATCAAACAATAAAGCTGGTTTATACTCGTGCGGCCGCAGGCATTGATAGGCTTTACTGTTCTTGCGCTGTTTAATACAAAGTTAGCCCGCTCCAGGTCAGTGGCTGTTCCGGTAATAACCACGCGCATGTCGCGGCTAGCCAATTCTTCGCACAGCTTTACCACATATTTAAGCGGCCAGAGTTTAGTCGTCCACCTGAGGCTTGCGCTAATATTAATCCCCACCATCTTCTGGGCTTGGCTAGTCCATTGCTGGTTTAAGAAATCGTCGATATAATCCTGGTCCTCTTTACTCGGCCACATCTCTAGGCGCGCATCCAATTTTTCAATATCCAGCATCTTTAAAATGCTCGCTTGATGCGTCAAAGGATCAATGGCCGGTTTTTTATCCCTAATACGGTGATTGAGAAGAAAACCGAATTTCTTATTATCGTAACCGTAACGGTCAAAGGCCAGACTGAGCCGGCTCAATAGATGGCTTTTACGGTTATTCTGCAGGTCAACCGATAGGTCAAAGTTCCTATTCCGCAGGGAACGGGAAAAATTCCATAAACCTACCCAACCCCGCTCCTTATTCTTAAAATCACATACTAACAACTCGTCTATATAGGGACAGCGCAAGAAAACCTGCTTGGATTCTTCTCCGATCAAAAGACTTATCTTATATTTGGGGAATTTACTTCTTAATGCCCTTATGCTCGAAGTAGAAAGTATAACATCCCCCAGGGAACTAAATTTTAAAACCAATATTTTTACGCTTTCCAGGACATCTCTATAAACGGCAAGCGTATTCTCTACCATGAGCCCTAAATTGAATTTCTCCTTAACCTTCTCATAAGCCTTAACGCTCAACTTGGCAGCAAAATCCTGGTTCTCGTATAGCTTAAGAACCGCATCGGCTATAGCCTGAGAGTCTGCGGGCGGCACTAAGAGACCATTAACCTTATCTTCGATAATATCAATTACTCCGCCTACGGAAGTAGCCACTACCGGCACGCCGCTTGCCTGAGCCTCGATAATTACTCTGCCAAAAGCCTCATGGGTAGTCGTAGCCAAAACCAACACATCAAGATTACGCATAATCGCCGGTATATCTCTCTGGGCCCCGAGAAATTCCGTACAATGCCAAAGATCCAGCCTTCTTACCAACACCCGAACCTGTTCTTTATACGCCTCCTTGGATAAAGGCGCATCTCCCACTATCCAGATCTTAAGTTTGGGAATACTGCGCGATAATTTGGCCATAGCCTTGATAAAATAAAGGTGGCCTTTAATAGGAGTAAGCCTTCCGATTATGGCCACATGAAACTCTTCTGTCTTATTCTTAGGCTTAAAAAGAGTATACTTGAATTTTTCAAGGTCTACGCTGCGCGCGACCAACCTAACCCGCTCTCTGGACACGCCAAAATCATCAATCATATGCCAGGCAACAACATTACTTATAGCAATCACCCTCTTGCCCCATCCCATTACATAACTAAAAGGATGCTTCTTATAATAACCATGACAAGTAGTGACAAAGAAAGTTTTTGTCTTACGGCAGGCAAAATAAGCAATCCAGGCCGGAACTCTGCTCCGAGCATGGACAATATCG
>JAHKBC010000063.1 GCA_018825725.1 Candidatus Omnitrophota bacterium | reverse complement strand
TGATTTTAAAATCTATCGTTTAGATAGAACCAGTTGCCATGCGGATATTTACGGAGAAGATATTAAAAATTATAAAATAAATACCGAGATTAAAGCTGCTACCTATCATGAGTTGAAAATCAAGGAAAATAAAGATGGTTGGACAGCAGAGATTGTTTTTGATGTTTGAGTATACGGATTATCACTAATTTTTTTAAGGGATACGCGTGGATAAAATTGGGCTTAAAAAATGCATGATTCTATTGGGATAAAATTAGAAAAGATTGACGATTATCGCTGGCGGATACCTAAATCAGCCAAGCCCGGGATGCGTGTTCCCGGGATTATTTATGCGGATGAGAAATTGTTAAAGGATGTCTTGAAGGATAAGGCAATAGAACAAGTGGCGAATGTGGCATTTTTACCTGGTATTGTTAATGCTTCTCTGGCAATGCCGGATATTCACTGGGGGTATGGTTTTCCTATAGGAGGAGTAGCGGCTACTGATATTGAAAATAACGGAGTGGTCTCTCCCGGAGGTGTAGGTTTTGATATAAATTGCGGCGTCAGGATGTTGAAAACCAGTCTTACCTTTGACGATATTAAAGACAAAGTCAAAGACCTGGTCTACAGGTTATTATCTGACGTTCCGTCAGGTGTAGGCTCTAAGGGGGATATCAGAGTTTCCCATAAAGAGGAGAGGGAGATTTTTATTAATGGCGCTAAGTGGGCTGTAGAGCAGGGTTATGGTATTAAAGAGGATTTAGAATGCACAGAAGAGTTTGGCGCAATTGAAGGCGCAGACCCGCAGGCCGTTTCCGAGCGGGCATATGAAAGAGGCAAGGCGCAGTCTGGGACCTTGGGTTCTGGCAACCATTTTATAGAGATTCAGGTTATTGATCAGCTTTATAACCGCGATGTCTGCGATGAGTTAGGTTTAGATTTGGGTCAGATTACTATTATGATACATTCCGGTTCGCGAGGCTTAGGTTACCAGGTTTGCGAAGATTATACCCGTAGTATGGTAAATTGTTTGAATAAATACCAAATCAATGTTCCTGACCGGCAGTTATCCTGCGCTCCGGTAAAGTCTTTCGAAGGCCATGCTTATTTGGGAGCAATGAAGTGCGCGGCAAATTATGCCTGGGCGAACAGGCAGTGCCTTATGCATTTAACCCGTCTTAGTTTTAGTAAGGTTATGGGTGTTTCTTGGCAGAAATTGGGGATGTATTTAATTTATGATGTCGCGCATAATATCGCCAAGATCGAGAAATATAATATTGACGGAGAGGAAAAGAAACTGTGTGTGCATCGCAAGGGAGCTACCCGTGCCTTTGGCCCGGATAATCCGGCTCTTCCTGAGCGATATAAGAAAATTGGCCAACCGGTAATAATTCCCGGAGATATGGGAAGAAATTCTTATTTATTAGTAGGAACTAAGAAGGCCGAGCAAGAGACCTTTGGTTCAACCTGCCATGGGGCAGGAAGGGTGAAATCCCGTACTGAAGCTACGCGCACGATTAATGTCGATTATTTATTGAAAGAATTAGAGTCTAAGGGTATAATAGTGAAGGCATCTGGACGCAAGACTTTGGTTGAAGAAGCGCCTTCAGCTTATAAGGATGTTAATGAAGTGGTGGATGTGGTTCATAATGCCGGTATTTCTAAGCGTGTTTGCAGGATGCGGCCGTTGGGAGTGATAAAGGGATAAGTGGTAAGAGTTAAGGGGTAAGGCCTTATGCTGGATCTAAGATTTATAAGAGAGAACCGTGAAGTTGTAGAGAAAGCGCTTCGTGACCGCGCTTCCAAACTTACCCTGGATGAATTATTCAGCCTGGATGAATCTCGTCGTAAAATCCTGGTCGAGATAGAAGGCTTGAGAGCAGAAAAAAATAAAGCTAATGACCAGATCACTGCCTTATTAAAAGAGAAAAAACCTGCTGTATCGGTAATCTCTTCTATGAAAGTTATTGCCGAACGCATTGATAAAACCGAAGCAGGTTTACGCGCTCTGGATGATCAGTTAAGCAGCATATTATTTATTATCCCTAACATTCCACACTCTTCGGTTCCTGTGGGTGAGCCTGATAAGGCGAAGATCGTGCGTAGCTGGGGAAAGCCTCAGGAATTCGATTTTAAACCTCTAAGCCACATAGATATTGCTCAACGCCTGGATATCATTGATTTTAACCGCGCCTCCAAAATCAGCGGGTCGAATTTTATTCTCTATAAAGGGCAGGGGGCCCAATTAGAGCGGGCTTTAATAAACTTCATGCTTGATCTGCACACCAAAAAGCATGGATATACTGAAGTATTTCCTCCTTTTTTGGTTAACCGCGCATCTATGACCGGGACAGGGCAGCTTCCCAAGATGGAGGATGATATGTATAAATTAAAGGATGACGATTTGTTTTTGATTCCTACTGCTGAAGTTCCCCTTACCAATATCTACCGCGATGAAATACTGGAAGAAAAGAATCTACCTATCTGTTTTACCGGGTATTCTGCCTGTTTTAGAAGAGAGGCGGGTTCTTACGGCAAGGATACTAAAGGACTGATGCGCGTGCATCAATTTAACAAGATAGAGATGGTTAAATTTGCTAAACCGGAAAGCTCCTACGAGGAGTTAGAAAAATTGGTTAATGATGCCGAGGATGTTTTACAGGCCCTGGGCATCTGTTATAGGGTGGTAGCTCTGGCAACCCAGGATCTAAGTTTTGCTGCCAGTAAATGCTATGATTTGGAAGCCTTTGCTGCATGCGTGGGTAAATGGCTGGAAGTATCCAGTTGCAGCAATTTTGAGAGTTTTCAAGCCCGGAGGGCGAACATTAAATTTAAACGTACGACAGCCGAAGGCCGGCGGTCGACGGAATATGTGCACACCCTGAATGGTTCAGGGGTAGCCCTGGCGCGCACAGTGATCGCGATATTGGAGAATTATCAGCAAAAAGACGGCTCAGTGCTTATACCTGAAGTCTTAAGGCCATACTTAAATGGACAAGAGAAAATTTCCTAGGGGAAAGAGTGATCCTTTTGACAGGATGATGGAGGTTTCTGAGGAGAGTGATTTTGGGGCTAAAAATCTTCCCGGGATAAACAAGCCTTCGCCCATATCCGGAGTTTCGGCATTTGTTTTTAGCCTCATAAAATTTGTGTTTGGCCTGTTATTATTGGCTTTTGTTTATTCTTCTACAGTGGCTTTTCTGGGTGAGTTTCAAACAGCGGATTTAATCTGGCGCAAGTTCTTCTGGTCTGGAGTGATTGCTTTTGTATTGATGTATTTTTTCGTTATAGAGCTGTCTCTAATCTATCAAAGAGGCCATCGCATGCTGGAGATTGTTTTTAGCTTTTTTTCTCCCCTGGTTAAAGTCGCTCCCTATGTCGTTCCTATTTATGCTATTATCATTGTTGTTATCTATTCCGTTTACTCACTATTTGCGGGAGCAGAACGGATGCTGCATATTCTAGTTTTTCTTTTCGGGTTCAGCTTGAGCCTGCATCTGGTGTATTCAGCTAAAACACTGCGTTCTAAAAAAGGTGATTTTTTAAAGGCGAACTATATCTTCGGTTTTTCATTTGTTTATATTATCAATATTTTTATCGCCGCTTTTTGCGTGAATATAATCTTTGCCAGGTTTTCATTTGTTAATTTCTGCAATAACTCATATCAGCGGGCTACGGGTATCTATTCTGCGGTTTTTAAGCAGGTATTTGTGCCGAAGTAATATTTTAAAGGATTAACACCGCTTAGCAAATCACACTAAAGTTATCTGTTTATTAATATTACTGCATTCAGCGGTGTAATTTTCCAGAATGTAGAGGATAGAAAATAAGGAGGCGTGGCAGAGCGGTTGTCGTGCCGGAGGCAGATCCGCCTATGGCGGAAATGCGGCGGTCTTGCCCGCCAGTGGCGGGTCCGCCTATGGCGGAAAAACCAGCATAATGGATGCATTGGGTATATGTAATAAAAAGCAGAAAAGATGGGAAGTTGTATATCGGAAGTACGTCTGCAGTAGAACAACGTTTGCAGTACCATAATAGTGGCAAAGTTAGATCTACTAAATCCAGAAGGCCATTTGAGATTGTTTTTAAAGAAGAACATGCCGATATTACCAGCGCAAGAAAACGTGAGAATTTTCTTAAAAGCGGCCAAGGTAGAAAATGGCTTAAAGAAGTGATATAGTTATTTTGGAGGCGTGGCAGAGTGGTTGAATGCGGCGGTCTTGAAAACCGTTAGGCATCGTAAGGTGCCTCGAGGGTTCAAATCCTTCCGCCTCCGTT
>JAHKBC010000062.1 GCA_018825725.1 Candidatus Omnitrophota bacterium | reverse complement strand
GGTAACTGTTCCTTTACCTTATGGGTTCTGGTCAATGCTCTGGTCAAAGACCGGTTACGGGGATTCGCAGTACAACTTTATGTGTGATGGTAATAAGACCCTGGATACTCTTTTTATGGAAACATCTGCGATCCATATTTGGAGATCTTATTCGGATTTCTCATTTGATCCGGTAATAAATAAGCTTTACGCTTCCAGCTGGCTAGAGAGAGATGGTTCGGTAATTACCGGAGGCGTTTTATGTAATATTACTATCTACGATGAGGGCACTGAAATCAAATTCTTAACTACAGACATCCCTGACCCTGCGGGCTTCTTCCATATGAACTGGACCGGCACTAATCTTACTTTAGGCAGGGTTTATACTATTGTAACCGTTATTAGTAACGCTGCTAATGCGCAATTCCGCACGCCGGATTCGTTTAGCATTACCGGTGAAGTACAGTTACAAGAAACCAAGGATACGGTATTAACATTGGCTAATGTTACTCTGCCGCAATTTATTAATGAGACTACTAATACCATTAATCTTGGGATACAACTGCAGGAACTGATGATAAAGTCTGAATTAGGAAATCAGACCGGAGTAATTAATGCCTCTATGTCTAATCAGACACAGATCATTAATGCTAGTATGGATAAGCAGTTGGGAGTAATCGTGGGCGTCGGAAGAACTCCTGAAGAGGTTACTGCCCAAGGCGGTATTGTAGGTATGGTTCAACAATCACTGACTACCTTTGAAACTCAGTCTAACCTGACTATTCAAAAATTGCAGCTTGGCGCTGAGCAGGCAACTGAAGCAGGCCAAACCTTGTCTGAGACTGCGCAGAGATATTCTTGGAGTGCCGGGGTCGCGCCTAACCCTGCTCTAGTCAATGATGAAATTACCTTAAGCGTTCAAGGCCCGGAAATATATAAGGACCCAATAACCCAGGTAGAGAGCATAGTTACACCATTAATTTCGATATTTAGCTCGGACGGTAAAGTAATTTATGATAGTGTTCCGGGAGCTAGAGTTGCATCGGGATTATATGAATTAGTTTTTAAAGCTGATGCCAGGTTTACTCCTGGTCAAGCCTATACCTATTTAGTCAGCGAGGCTTTAAGCGGCGGGTTAGTTTCCGGTTCAGGGATGGTGGAAAGTATGTCAATGACTACCATTGCTGGCCTTGCCTCAAGCGCTCCGGAAGCAGAGAGAGCAGCCAAAAAAGCAATTGAAGGAATTCAGGCTTTAGAGCTCTTAATGGGTTCTACAAGTAAAGACGGTAACAGTATCATGAATACCCTGAATTCATTACAGGAATCAGTGGATGACCTGCCGCGTCGTATTGGAAAATCCGCCAAGATGACTGCGATTTCGCGCGATATCGATAGTATTGCCGCAAGATTAGAGAAGATCCTAGGTGATGAAGGATTTGATTTCGGAGAACTTCTGGAGCAGAAATTTACCGAATCCCCGACAATTAAAGAGATTCGCAAAAAGACTGAGGCTATTAATACCATAATTCAAATTCTACAGATGCTCTTCGAGGCTAAATTCGGCGGCTTAGAAGATCCGATTATATCCACCTCTTTAGCTCCGGGCAGCGTCATATTCCGCATTGCCGCAGTAAATCCTTCATCGACCAAGAGGCAGAAGGCAAAAATATTGAATTATCTGCCGCAAGAGATTAGGCCTAAGGATATAATGGCTACCGGTGGCTTGGAATTGGCATATGATACAACTAAATCCATGTATTACGTATACAATAATTTTGTAGAACTTGCGCCTAAAGAGGTCAAGGTATTCGAGGTGGAAGTAGAAGATATTTGGTTTGTTCCGCAAAAAGAGCTGGATGATTTAAAATCTCAGAGCGAGCGCCTGGTTAAGAGGCTGGAAAGAACCGCTTACGCCCAAGAAGGAAGAATTTCTACTAGTAATATTATCGTCAGCCTCGAGGAAATAGCGCGCGTCCAGGCAGACGAGTCAATAAGCCGCGACCAGCATATCGGAGCGTACCGGACTAACCTGGAAACATTAACTAAGATTAAGGATGAAATTGCCCGCTTAGAAAAGTATCTTCAGCCTCAGATAGGCACTACTGTCCCGGAATTGCTGGAAAAGGGTAAACTTAAGCTGAACATGCCTTCTAAAACTACCACTTGGCTGATTATATTTGTTATCCTGGTCTTTATCGGGATGATGGCCGGTGTATTCTTTTTTGCCTGGCAGGCTCAGGTGCGCGCCAGTAAAGACATGTTAGAGTCCAGTAAGGATAGCGCTTTTTCTGACCAAAAACAGGAAAAGAAACCCGGCACGTAAGTCAAAAACTACCCGTTGCAACACCCTCCGCAATAATAAAAATATCTATGCTTTTTTTTATAAAAAGATGTTATAATGACCTAGAGTTTTTATGGGATAACATCAACTATAACCTTAGTATTTTATTGAGGTTGCGGCTATGCTTGAGGTATTGCTAGTTACTACAGATAAGGTGCTTTATGAGGGAAAAGCTAGATCAGTAATAGTCCCGGGAGAAGAGGGTGTTTTTGAGGTGCTTACATATCACAAGCCGATTATGAGCCGCTTGATTACGGGAAGAGTTTTTATCGACAACAGCGATTTTAAAATTCGCCGCGGCATAATCGGTGTCGGACGCAATAAAGCTACTTTGATCGTAGAACAATAATGGATAAGAACCTGGCATTATTAATAATATTTTTATTCTGCGTCTTAGGCCCTTGCTGGGTATTTGCTCAGTGCGGTAAAGCCAGCATTAACGCCCTGGGAAGGAATCCGTCGAGCGCCCCGAAAGTCTTTGTGGCTATGATTATTGTTTTAGTTTTTGCCCAGGCCGCTGCTATTGTAGCCATGCTCATTGTTTTTCAGCTCTTTTATTAAAAAAGGAGAAATTAATATGGTTATTGTTTTTTTTATAATATTTATGCTGGTTATGTTTTTAGTGCTTGTATTTATAATGCGTTCTATGTTGACTAAGAATGTTACTAGCGCCACAAATCACTTAGACGAATTAGCCAGAGAGTACGCTAAGAAAGAGGATGAAGTAAAAAAGCAACTGGAGAGCGCAAAACGCCAGAGCCAGGAGATATTAAGTAACGCTATGGCGGATGCGCAGAAACAAAAAGAAGAGC
>JAHKBC010000061.1 GCA_018825725.1 Candidatus Omnitrophota bacterium | reverse complement strand
TTTTACTCCCCTTGATTATTTGACAACAGCCCTGCTCAATTCTAATGGCCTTAATATTAACTAGCGCATCGGTTACTTTTTTATGCGCCGAATTAAGTATCCGGGAAATCGTAGACTGATGAATTTTCATCTGCTTTGCTATTTTTCCCTGATCACAATTTTCAAGATGTGATAATCGTAAAACCTCAAATTCATCCAAGTTAAGAATAACGCCTTCGAGTTCGCTCTCTGGCTTACACTTTGGTCGGAAACAGCGTTCTCCCGGTTCACAGGTCACCCATCTTGTCTTCTTAGGCCTCATCCTGACGCTCCTTGTTATGCATATGTATGCATTATAGATTATAAAAAAGATTTTATCAACAAAGGTTTTGCTTTTTTAACGTCCTCAATTTCCCTCTTCAAGCTCGGGACGAAATCTATAATTAACAATAACTTAGCCCTTTCAAGGATAAAGTCGAGCGCAATTAAAAACAACTTCTAATTATCGCTATAGATCTAATTGCGCGCCACTCTTAATACCTCTTCCATATCTAAACTTTAATAGCGATTGAAAGAGAAATCATCTCTTTCAATAAACCTACCATTAATGCCCTTACAGAGTTCAAGGTCAGAACCCTCCTAAAAGAAGTAAACTGGGATAAGCAACTAGCCCAGTGGCAAGCATTGGTCGAAGACAACAAGGAGCTATTACCGAATTTTTCCAGTTTCTCGCAAATTCTTAAGCCAGTAATTCGCGTTATATTGCTATATAACCGCAACACTAAACCTGAGAAACTAATAGCCAATACTGAGATAAAGAGATAAGCGGGCGAGATCTATTTGGCTGTTTTGCTAGAAAAAGATTGCTTCTTCGCGCCTTCGGCGCTCCTCGCAATGACACTACGTAAATATTTTCTCTAACCCTTTGACACATCAAACTATAAAAAAACCCTGATAAGCCGAGCTAATCAGGGTAATCCTTATCTCTCCTATCTGGAATTTGAGAGATTTATGTGGTTGCGCGTGTTGGTATAGGTAATAACTGTATCTCTTAACGCGTATAAGGCTATTATATATAGGTAAAACTAAATTATCAAGAAATAAGGCAAATTAGAGATAGATTTTGTGTCCGTTTTGTCCGCTTTTCTTAGAGATAAATTGGCGTAATTCGCTATAGCAGAGATAGATAAGGCATGTCCACCCCTATATGGGTGGACATTCACTTAAGGATGCGGCGTAATTGCAAAAACTACAATTTCTCCACGCGTGTGGCCATAATAAAAGAAGATTCGATGGGCAGCTGGTGTATCCTGTTCTGCGTAGGCCTCAAAAACCTTTTCACCATTTGGCCCGGATAATGAAAAATACTGATGGGTTTGCAGGCTTGGATGGCGCGGGTCTTGGGCAAGAAATTTTAGCGCTTTAGACACTACCTTAAAACGCTTCTCCAGATGAACGGAATCTTTAAGCTCTTTTAGGGCTTCTTTCGCGCCAGGAGTAAAACTTAAATAAAAACTCATAAGTTATCTAAAAAGTCTTCCAGATTGTCTACCTTTTCTATCTTGCCTTCGCCTGCTTCCTGTAACCCTTTGCGTACTTTACCAATAACTTCGGGGTTTTGATAAACCCAGGCTTCGTTGCTTGGAATTGACACTGCGGGCCGAAGAAGAATATCCCCCTGCTCACCTACAAAAATCTGATATGAGTCGATCTTCATCTTGCTCATAATAGTTTTTTGCCACTTGCCATTTAAGGTAATCCTGTGCTTTGAATCAAGCGGACGCGTATCTACAGACATAAACCTTCCCTTTATCTCTAATAATTTTTGTTTATTCTTTAAACCCTTAAGTGTTTTCATTTCTACTGCCCTCCTTTTCCACTTCAAGCATAGCATATAGTGGGAATATTGTCAAGTGGGAAAGTGGGTAATTTATTAAGCTTCCCTGCCCGTGCAAATATTAAGTATAATTATACTCCTGCATATCTATTGACTCAAGACCATTATTGCCATCATTACCTAAATCTTGGTAATATTCCTTGTGTGTTTTAAACAGACTCAGCTCTTTCTTTAAAGAATCAATTATAAATCCATCGATTCGTTTCCAGATATAAGAGACAAATTTAACGGGGTTAGGGCTTCCTTGGCCATCTCGGTAATCAAGATTATAGCTGCCAATCTTTTTATAGGTAATCAGGATTGCTTCTCCAAGGAGATCTTCTCCAAATCGCTTAATCAAATCAGGAAATGCTATTTTATGTATTCTAAAGATTAAAAAACTAATGTGGCGAAGGACAATTTCATCCTTACTTTTCTTTGATCCTTTTTGAGCTTCTAGAATCAAGCGTCTTTCTTCTTCGAGAGAAATTTTTGGGTATTTGGAGATAATTTGATGGTAAGTTTTCCACATTGGTATTATTCTGCAGAATACAAATATGCTAGCTATTTAAGTTAAAAAGGTATTATATTATCCTAACCCCTGGGCTACAATAGAATTAAATTATAAACCTATTAATTAAACGGGGAAATACCATGAAAAACTGCTGGGAAACAGCACAAAGGAATATATTCAGCGAACTTGTATCTTTTATAGGAAAAATGACGCAGGAAAATCTGAACAAGCAAATAGAATACCTAAAGGTTGAAAACGAAATACTGCGTAAACGTGCCGGCACACGAATACTGCCTACCCCCATTGAACGCCGAAAGCTTCTAAGATTTGGCATTCCCTTAGGTAAAGAAATCAAGTCCATCATTACCATTGTACGCTACGAGACTTTCCTTTTGTGGGTCAGGGGATACAAACGAAAACAAAAAACAGAAGGTATTAACAAGCGTGGCAGGCCAAAAACCACTACAGAAATCCAAGAGCTTATAATAAGTATGGCAAATGAAAACAGTTGGGGCTATACACGGATCCTAGGTGAACTCAAGAAACTTAATATTCGAAGCTTATCACGAAATACTATAAAGAATATCTTGAAAGAACATGGTATTGACCCCCTGGGAAAACGGGAAGGTGATACATGGGATAATTTCTTAAGCCGTCATTTTCAAACTCTCTGGGCATGTGATTTCTTCACAAAGCAAGTACTTACGCAATTAGGACCAAAGATGTTTTTTGTACTGTTCTTTATAAATATTAAAACGCGAAAAGTGCATATTGCAGGATTAACCCCGCATCCTAATCAGGAATGGGTAAATGAACAAACTCAACTCCTACTGCCTTCTCTAAATGACGGTAAGAAAGTTAAAAAGGTATTAATCCGGGACAGGGATACTAAATATTCAAGGAAATTTGATGAAGCATTTGAAAAAGAAGGATTTACCATACAGAGGACACCTTTTATGTCGCCTAATATGAATGCGCACGCTGAAAGCTGGGTAGGGACAGTTAAGCGAGAGTGCCTGAATCGGTTCGTTGTATTCGGCGAACGACACTTAAGACACCTTATCAGCGAATATGTACGATATTACAATTCAACACGGCCACATTCCTCTATGGATAAGATCGGAAGAGCACACG
>JAHKBC010000008.1 GCA_018825725.1 Candidatus Omnitrophota bacterium | reverse complement strand
CTAAATAAATTATCAGTTTTGTCCTTATGGATTTGAAATTAAGCATCATAAAGAAACTTTGGCTTTGTAGATGTGCAGAGAGAAATGCAAATTCATTTTTTCATCCAAAACCTATATAATGGCCTTACTGCACAGGCTGCCATTAATACAATAAGAACCGGATAATTAATCTTCAATAACTGCGGAAAAAGTTTAACGATGATAATCGTAAAAAAAATAACCGACCATTTCACAAGCCCGATATCCCAATACCCCAGCTTCTTCGCCCTTTCATTCATTTTCTCAAACATCTCTACCCCTCCTAAAATTAAGCCAGCCTCTGGCGAATTGGATTAATTTTATGCCGAGCCCTGTGAGGCAAAAGCCAGCCCCTGCGTATTGTTTTTATTTTATCCTGGCCCCTGGCCAGGATTCAGCTTCGGCTTATATAAAAACTGCTCTGGCGTTGAATTTAATCCTACCTCTGGTGTTTAGGATTAAATTCACACCGTGCCCTGCAAGGTGAAGTATGACTTAAGTTTATCCTGGCCAGGGGCCAGGATCTAAAACAAAGATTCCTCTAGTGTATATTTTTGTTTTATTCCGCGCTCTAAGCGGAATTATTTACTTCTCCTAAATGAGAATAATAAACACAGCTTCTTAAAGGTAAATTAGGCCTAAGGTCTCTTATGGGAACACAAGCAAATTGTTTCCCAGATACTGTTTTCTGCATACCTATCCTTTGATCATATACGGAACAAAAAAAAATTCCAGACTCATCTCTCTTTAAGCTCTCGCAAGGGTCTCCATCAAGAGCGCCGCAACAGGCTCCGCACCTCCTACAAAGGTCCTCATACCTCTTCTGCTCTACTTCCTGTTTTCGTAGATACACCTCTTCATCCATGTCTATATTATACATGTACTTTATGGCTTCAACCATTTATTTTTGGGCAAAACCTTTGATAGTCTTTCTTGAATCCGGCATACCCATTAGCTGCCAGATAGCCTCAAATATATCACTGATATCCAAATCGTGCCCCTGGATTTTATTCTCCAATTCTTTTAACTTCATTGCGAGATATTTATTGCTTGATATAATATTACGCAATTTCACAAAAGCGCGCATTATCTGAATATTAACCTTAACAGCTCTTATACTATTCAGCACACCTGAAAGCATGGCTACGCCTTCCTGGGTAAAAGCAAATACGTTAGGGGCATGCTTAATCTTGGAACTTATCACAAATTGTGATAAGTTCATAATTTCCTGACGAGTAAGTGAAAACATAAAGTCCTCTGGAAAACGTTCGATATTTCTCCTCACCGCCTGGTTCAGTACCCTGGTCTCCACACCGTAAAGCACCGCCAAATCGCGATCAATCATTACCTTTTTGCCTCTTATTTCAAAGATCCTTGCCGCAATTACTTCCGCTGAAATTAACTTAACCATATCTACCTCCTTGCCCAGTAAGGGCACACTGGCGCAATTCCTCTAAGCGCCAGGTGTCTACCTTATTAGACGTAAAAAGAGGCCAAATCTAACGCGGATTTTCAAAGATCAAGAAAATAGTCGCTGTCCCTATTTAAAATAAAAATTCCTCTGGTGTATATTTTTATTTTATTCCGCGCCCTGCTCGGAATTACTTCACTCTATAAACAGAAACTTCAACTATCTTCCCAAACTCAAAGACAATTTTATCAAGGCTTTCGAGGAATAACTGCCCACACCGCAAGATAAACAATAATCCCCAAGCCAAACGATAAAATAGCAATTAAAATTAAAATAATCCTAAATATCGTGGAATCCATTCCAAAATACTCACCCAGCCCGCCGCAGAGCCCACCGATCTTACGATCCGTATTCGAAAGAAAAAGCTTTTTCATAGCTATCTCCTAAAATTAATCCAGCCCTTGGCGAATTGGATTAATTTTATGCCGAGCCCTGCGAGGCAAAATCCAGCCCTTGGCGAATTGGATTAATTTTATGCCGAGCCCTGCGAGGCAAAATCCAGCCCTTGGCGAATTGGATTAATTTTATGCCGAGCCCTGCGAGGCAAAATCCAACCCTAAACTTAAGCCTGCCTTTGGCACTTTGGCTTAAGATTATCCTGTCCTCTAAACAGGGCCTGGAGTTTTGCATTAATATTATACCACACTATGTGTGGAATTTGTTAGCCTACTTACACAGGGTGTCCCCTTAGTGAACGTCCCCTATTCCTTCAATTTTAGATTCAAGTTATTTTAATTTAAATGTTATCTCTTTGTACGCAAAAAGGTCCAATTCTAACGCGGATAAAAATAGTCGCTGTCCCTATTTAAAATAAAAATTCCT
>JAHKBC010000060.1 GCA_018825725.1 Candidatus Omnitrophota bacterium | reverse complement strand
TCCATACTCATACAGCCAAGGCCGGGACTATCGGTAGGCTGGCTGCCATAGTTTTTAAATTGAATAATTTATTTTCGCCCACTACTCTTAAAATCATACATACTTTTCATGGGCATGTTTTTGAGAGTTATTTTGGATTTTTGAAGACTTGTATCTTTATCTTAATTGAACGTTTATTGGCTATTTTTACCGACCGGATTATTACCGTAAGCGAATCGGTAAAGAATAAACTTATTCTGCTAGGTATAGCTAAAGAGGAAAAAATTAAGATCATTACCTTGGGTTTTGAGTTAGATAAATTCTTGAATTTACCCTCAAAGGATAATCCCGAGTTAAATATCGGCATAGTTGGCAGATTAGTACCTATTAAGAATCATCATTTATTCCTGAGATCAGCGAGGAAAATTATCAATAATAATCCTGATCTTAATCTGCGTTTTAAGTTAATCGGAGATGGAGAATTAAGGGGAGAATTAGAAGAGTATGCCAATATTTTAGGAATAAAAGAAAAGGTTGATTTCTTAGGGTGGCAAAAGAACCTGGAGCAGGTTTATTCAGGATTGGATATTGTTGTTCTAACCTCTTTAAATGAAGGTACGCCAGTTTCGCTTATTGAGGCTATGGCTTGCGGCCTGCCGGTGGTGGCTACTGACGTGGGAGGGGTAGCTGATTTGCTGGGAGTAGAATCAGCCCAGTCGGATCCGGAAAGTCGGTTTAAGGTTATGGAAAGAGGCATATTGGTTAAAAGCGGCGATACAGATGGTCTTGCTTCCGCCATATCTTTTTTAATAGGCAATAATAACTTGATCAAAAATATTGGAATAAATGGCCGGAGATTTGCCCGGGATAAGTTTACTAAAGAGAGGCTTATTAAAGATATAGAAAGTTTATATTTAAATATGATCGGCAGAAAATAATATGTTTGGTAAACGTAACATCATGATTGGCGCTATTTTAATTCTGTTTTTATTCTTTTTTGTTTCTCCTTTTCTGGCAATATCGACTTACACTAAATTAAGTAGGAGCGCCTATAAAAATATGGCATATAGGATTATAGCCGAAAAAGAGACTGAATCTCTGAAAAACAATGAAGATATTATATTCAGACTTTTTATTTATACTCGTAAACATATTTTTATTCCCACTAATGCCGCACCCGGAGATTGGGACCTACTTGATTATCTAATCACTGGAACAGGTTGGTGTGATCATGAAGCAAATGTTTTTAATAAGCTTTTGTCTGTAAAAAACATACCTGCCCGTTATGTTTATTTAAAAAATAGGTCGGGAATATCTCCACATACTGTATCGGAGGTTTATTTTAATCGGAGGTGGTCTGTTTTCGACCCTCAGAACGGGTTATATTTTAGATTGGGGGATGGTAAATACGCAACGTTAAACGATTTATCGGATAATCCGGAGCTTATTTTTAATCATTCGGAATTAGCAAAGTTAAAACTTCTGGATCAGAAGAGGTTTATAGACCAGAAAGAATGGTTTTCTCAGATGTTCCCAGTAATAATACAGCCAGATCGGTCAAAGCCTTTTACTGAGTGGAATAATATGTTCCTTTGGGCATTTGATCTTTATACCCGTTTTTTTGGACAAAAATTTATTAATATGTGCCAGGATATCTATCTGAAAAAAGAAATGCGTGGTATTAAACAGGAAGATAAAAAGTTGTTTTTATTGGCACGACATTATCATATTTTCTACCGTGGTAATTTAGCGGTAAACGCGTATATATCTTTGCTTAATAGATTCCCGAACAGCATATATAGGCAAGATGTAATTTTTTTCTTGAGTGAATTTTATATGGATATCGAGAAAAATTTAGCAAAAGCCAAGGAAATGTTGCTCTTAACGTTCATCGAATACCCCGAAAGTAGATGGTTTTCTATTGCTTCTTCTAAAATAGATGAATTCCGCAGTCATGGAAGATAAAACCTGTGTTTCTCTTGCCGATTTTTTGTGGTATAATAAAACAACATTAAGATTGTTTTAGCAGTAAAAGGATATAATCATGAATTATGTATTATATTTTTTGGTAGCCTTTGCGCTGAGCTTAGTTCTAACGCCCATAGTGCGTATCTATGCTCTTAAAAACCGGATGATCGCGTATCCCCGGGCTGACCGCTGGCATAAGAATCCTACCGCCCTTTCGGGCGGCATAGCGATATACTTAGCCGCGATTATACCAATCATTTCTTTAGGAGTTACCGGTAAAAACATATTTGGTTTAGTTTTGGGAGCTACCTTTTTATTTATAGTCGGCCTTATCGACGACAGGGTAAAGCTTGCCCCATATGCTAAATTATTTGCTCAGATTATTGCTGGATGCCTGGTTGTATTTTCCGGTGTGACCATAGGTTTGCCAGTAAGCTTTCTTATAGGTGTCCCTTTAACTTTATTATGGATTGTAGGTGTTACAAATGCTTTTAATCTTTTGGATAATATTGATGGTTTGGCTGCAGGGATTGCAGCAATTTCCAGCCTGATGTTGTTTTTCTCTTTCTTATTATTTTCTAATAATACATTAGGTATAGTTGCTCTTATATTAACCGGGGCAGCTTTAGGATTCCTGCCTTATAATTTTAATCCGGCTAAGATATTCATGGGAGATTCTGGAAGCATGTTTTTAGGCTATTGCCTGGCAGTTATTTCACTTTCCGGGACTCCCAGGCATATTTCTAACCTTATCATAACCATGCTTATACCTGTGTTAATCTTAAGTGTGCCAATTTTTGATACTATTTTTGTGATGATCCTAAGATTGATGCAGAAAAGAGGGCTTTTTGAAGGCGGTAAGGACCACACTTCGCACCATTTGGTAACTTTAGGGATTTCGCAGAAGAAGACCGTAATATTATTGTACTCAATAAGTTTATCCTTCGGCCTGATCGGGATTTTATTTCTTAAGTTTAACTTTTTTATAATCTCAGTACTATCTTTCTTAGCTATTGTGATACTTTTATTCTTTGGTCTTTTTCTTTTTGAAGGGACTTCTTATCGGGCGAAACTTAAATTAAGCGGGTGGCCGTCTACCGAAAAAAAAGAAAGAACCATTCTTACCAGCGTATTCCTATATAAGCGAAGGATAATAGAATTGGTGCTGGATTTTGTATTTATCTGTATCGCTTATTATTCCGCTTATTTCCTGCGTTTCGAAGGCGCTATATTGCAGTTCAACCTTGATTTACTCAGGGAGTCTTTAGTCTGGATAATTTTAATCAAGATGTCGGTATTTTTCCTGTTTGGTTTTTACCGGGGCGTATGGAGATATATCGGGATATCAGATTTCTTTACTATATTTAAAGTTATTAGCTTGGGTTCGATCTTTTCGGTGTTATTCTTTACTTTTTTCTTTCGCTTCCAGAATTATTCCAGAGCAGTTTTTTTTATTGACTGGCTGGTGCTTTTATTCTTAATTTTAGGTTCAAGGTTTATGTTCAGGATCGTGGGTGAGTTTTTATCCCGTATGCAAAGCGGAGGGAAAAAAGTATTGATTTTCGGGGCCGGCGACATTGGCGAAATGGTTATTCGGGAAATCAAAAGAAATGCGACTTTAAATTATACTCCCGTGGGTTTTGTTGATGATGACCCGCATAAAACAGGCACCAAGATACACGGTATCCCGGTATTGGGCTCCAGGGATAAACTCAAAGAACTGATAAATTCTTATATGATCAGCGAAATCATTATTGCCGTATCCAAAATCAGCCCAGAAGATATTTCTTTTGTGGCAGGTGCTTGCAGGGAATGCGGGATTACTTATAAAAAAGTAAAGGGAATCCTAGATGATTAGTTTGTTAAAAACCTTTTTTTTAACCGGATTTTCTTTTTTTTTAATAGTTTCTCCCTATGAAACAAAGTATCTCGGGAAGATTTTATTTGTAGTAGGTTGCATTGGCCTGATTTTATTTTCTTTAATAACCTACAGGCATAGATTCTATCGCG
>JAHKBC010000059.1 GCA_018825725.1 Candidatus Omnitrophota bacterium | reverse complement strand
GGGATTCTATCAGGGTTGGATGTTTTTGCCAATATAGCCGACGGTTTTAAGGCTCAAATGACTGAATTGGGCTATATAGAAGGCATGAACATTATCTATGATTTTCAAAAAGCCAATGTTGATGTGCCTGCGGAAAGAGTAATCCTTAAAAGATTTGTGGATAGTAAAGTTGATTTAATTTTTGCTTTTCCAACTGAACCGGCCTTGTTAGCTAAAGAAGCAACTAAAGGGACAAATATTCCGGTAATCTTTGCTCAGGGAGGAGTGGAGGGAAGCGGGCTTGTACAAAGCATAGCTTATCCCGGAGATAATATTACAGGTGTGCGCTATCCTGGCCCGGATGTATTGGTCAGGCGCCTGGAGATTATGCATGAGTTGATTCCTGAAGCTAAACGATTTTATTTGACCTATCAATTGGATTATCCGACAGTCAGGCTTGCGCTTATAGCTATACGTCCAGTTGCTTCTGTATTGGGAGTAACTTTGGTAGAGGTTCCTATTAAGACCGTAGAGGATATTGAGGCTGATTTAAACGCGAGGGATAACCTTAATGATGTTGGTATTGATGCTATATTGATTGTTCCAGAGTCGCTTTCTCAGTCTCCCAGAGGGTTCGGTGCAATTATAAAATTTGCCAATAAACACAAAATACCCCTTGCTGCCAGTAACATTAAATCCGGGGCAGTCTTTAGCTATACCTCGGATAATATTGAAACCGGCAGGTTGGCCGCATCCTTAGCCGATAAGATATTTAAGGGTGTTCCAGCCGGGACAATAATGGTAGCAACTCCTACGTCGGATCTACGGCTTAATTATAAGTTGGCCCAGGAACTGGGCTTAAATGTCAGTAAGAGATTGATGGGTTTAGCCAAGGAGGTAACCCGTTAATATGTCCAATATAATTTTAAAGAAGAGCGGAAGATTTAATGAGTTGAAGTTTACCCTGATTGTGTCTTTTTTGGTCTTAAGTATGTTTATTCTTTTGGTTGCCGGGAGCCTGGAATTATATTTTAACTTCCGCTCTCAGCAAGAGGCAATAACCAGCCGACAGCAGTTTATTGCCCATGAAGCCGCTAATACGGTCGGCGCTTTTATCAAGGGAAAATCCATGGTTTTAGAAACAACTGCGCGCCTGGGTGATATTGTAAGTATTGGTATTAAAGAGCAAACGCTTTTTCTAGAGAGGTTGATTGGTTTTGATCCGGCATTTCGCTTCCTTTGCCTCTTGAATATCCGTAAAGAGGAGGTATCTAGAGTTTCTCGGCTTTCAAATACAAGATTCAGGATTTTAAGCGCAGAGGTCAAAGATGATATCTTTTACCAGGTCAATCAAGGTAATACCTATTCCGGAGCGGTCTATATTGATGAAATAACCAACGAGCCGATGATAATAGTAGCCGTTGCAGTTAGGGATGTTTTTGGTGATTTAAAAGGAGTATTAGCGGCTGAGTTAAACTTAAAATTCATGTGGAATCTGGTAGGAAATATCAAGGTCGGTAATAATGGTTTAAGCTATGTAGTGGATAGCCAGGGTAGTTTAATAGCTTTTGGCGATATCAGTCGGGTTTTGAAAGGGGAAAATTTACTTGGACTTTTGGGGGTACGTGAATTTGTAGAGGGTAAGGAGTGTAGAAGTCCGATTACCAAGGGTATCCTTGGAACTTATGTTGTGTCATCTTTTGCGCGTCTTGAAAATCCTAACTGGGCAGTTATAGTTGAACTTCCGATCAGTGAAGCATACCAATCTGTAATTCAGACGATCATAGTGGCGTTATTGGTTTTGATATTGAGTTTTATTTTAGCTTTTGTTTTCGGAATATATCTATCCAATAAGATTACCAAGCCGATAGTAATCCTGAGAAACGCCGCTATTGAAATAGGTAAGGGTAGGCTGGATACAAAAATAGAAGTTAATGTCCATAATGAGATCGGTGAATTAGCCGCGGCTTTTAATACTATGGTCGAGGAATTAAAAAGTACCACTACATCCATCGATAGCCTTAATACTGAGATCCAGGACCGCAAAAAGATAGAAACAGAATTAAAATCTGCCTATGGCCAATTGCAGGCTGCCCAGGCTCAATTAGTGCAATCCTCCAAGATGGCTTCAGTGGGACTATTAGCCGGAGGTGTTGCCCATGAGATCAATAACCCTTTGACCGGAGTCTTGAATAATGTGCAATTGATGAAGATGATGGCTGAAGGTGAAAAGGGGATTACCTATGATGAGATAAAAGAACTTCTAGTGGTTGTCGAAGAATCCGCCTTAAGGTGCAAGAAGATTACCCAGTCGTTATTGGATTTTTCCCATGCCTCCAGAGGTAATTTTAAACCGGTATTGCTGAATGAAGTAATAGATAAAGTAATAGGGCTTATAGGGCATGAATTGACTCTGCAGAATATAACTATTTGTAAGGTGTTGGATCCGAATCTGCCTCCAATCTTAGGAGACAGCCAGCTATTGCAGCAGGTTATCTTTGATATAGTCTCTAATGCCCGCTGGGCAATCAAGAATAAGGAATCCAAAGAACAGGGTTTAATCACTATTAAGTCCGAATACGATAAAGCCCAAAATAAGGCCTGTGTATTTATCTCTGACAATGGCGTAGGTATTTCTAAGGATATCCAGGCCAGGATATTCGAGCCATTCTTTACTACTAAGATCGTAGGCGAAGGCACCGGCCTTGGTCTTTCAATAGTCTACAATATTATTCAGGTCCATAAAGGCACAATCGAGCTGGAGAGCGAAATAGACAAGGGTAGCACTTTTAAGATTTGCATATCTGTGGGAAATATGGTTTAGCTCCGATAGAAAAAGTATTACATTATCCTATCGGAGTAAATTTGGACACAAGTAAAATGATACAAATTTAGGAGTTTGATTGTTTAACAGGCTTTTATTATTTCTGGGAATTATTATTCTATTGATTAGCGGCTGCGCCACTGTCCCGGTGACAGGAGGTTTGTCAAGCTATAGTATCGGTGGGGTAAGTTATTTATCATTGGTATCTCTGTGTGACAATAGAGGCATTAACTGGGAGTATGATCTAATAACCCGCAATATATTGCTTGTTAAAGATAACCACAGGATCAGCATGCGCGTGGGGGAGAGGATGATTTTGGTTGATGATAACCCCCAAACCATGCGCCACCCGGTTGACATATATGAAGGAATGGTTGTTGTGCCCTATAAATTCAAGGAACAAGTCTTGGATAATTTATTTAAGGTGTATTTTCCGCTTACTAAAAGCGCAGATTTAATTCCGCTTAAAATAAAGAGAATAGTCATTGATGCCGGACACGGCGGAAAAGACCCCGGAGCTATCGGAAGGACAGGCACGCGCGAAAAACATATTACTCTTGATATTGCCAAAAGGCTGGCAAGTTCATTAAAGAAAGAGGGCATTGAGGTTGTATTGACCCGTTCTACGGATGTTTTTGTTTCACTTGATAAGAGAAACGAACTTACCAATAATTCCCAGGCAGATATGTTTGTCAGTATTCATGCCAATGCTAACCGGGTGAAGAGCTTAAACGGTTTTGAAATCTATTATGTATCATCAAAGGTAGATGATTCCGCAAGGGCGCTGTCTGCCGCGAAGAATGCGAAGTTTACTCTGGGAGGGTATTGCGCTGGATATACCACCCTGGAATTAAAAGCTATTCTTTGGGACATGATTTATACTTCCAACCGCGGAGAATCTATTAAAGTCGCGGATTCTATTTGCAGAAACATAAAGAATGATCTTGACGTGCGCGTTATCGGTTCTAAGACTGCTAATTTCCAGGTGCTCAAAGGCGCGCGTATACCGGCCATATTGGTTGAGGTGGGATTCCTCTCTAATTATTCCGAAGAGGGGTTTTTAAAGAATAGTTTTTACAGGCAGAAAATCGCCGAGAGTATTAAAGAGGGTATATTAAATTTTGCCAGAAGTTTAATCTAAAAATCAAGGGAAAGCCTTATGAAAGCAATCGGAGTTTTTGATTCGGGAGTAGGCGGCCTGACTGTAGCCAAGGAATTATTTAACGAGCTTCCCTACGAAGATATAATTTATTTTGGCGATACCGCGCGTGTCCCTTACGGGATTAAGTCCCGGGAGACTATTATTAAGCTTTCTATCGAGAGCATTTTGTTTCTTCTCAAGAATGACGTAAAGCTTATCTGTGTTGCCTGCAATACGGCATCCAGTGTGGCCCTGCCGGAAATAAGGAATCATTTTAAGATTCCTCTGGTTGGAGTAATTAATCCTGCGGTAAAAGAAGCAGTTTATGCTACCCGCAGCAAACGCATCGGTGTTATCGGAACCAATGGCACTATCAGAAGCCGCACCTACGAGAATGAAATAAAAGGGCTTGATCCGTCGATAAAAGTAACTTCTTCGGCTTGTCCGCTATTTGTGCCTTTTGCCGAAGAGGGATGGTTTAAAGAGAAGGCTGTTAAAGAAGTAGCCCGGGCATATTTGAAGCCGATCAAGCAGGCAGGTGTAGATACCCTTATTTTAGGATGCACGCATTACCCGCTCTTAAAACAGGTAATTAAAGAAGAGATGGGCAAAGGCGTGGTTCTTATAGATTCTGCTAAACAAGTGGCGATGGAGGTAAGGGATACTTTAGGTTCTTTTGGCCTGCTAAATAAAGCCGCGCGTAATTGCCGCCATATGTTTTATGTCAGCGATAATCCTGAATGGTTTAAGGCCTTGGCCAAGAGTTTTCTCGGACAGGCAATAAGTAGCGTAAGGAAGGTGGATAATGTATAAGGTCAGGGTAGAAGCGAATTTTAGTTCGGCGCATAACCTGCGGGGGTACCGCGGCAGATGCGAAGATTTACACGGGCATAATTGGAGAGTGGAATTGGTAGCGGCAAAGAAGAATCTGGATAGGCTAGGTTTTGTGCTTGATTTTAAGCATATTAAGTCGATACTGAATGATTTTCTTGATGCCCTTGACCATAAATACCTGAATAAGATACCTTATTTTAAGAAGATTAATCCCACATCCGAAAATATTGCCAAATATATCTTTGACAGCCTGATTAAGAGAATCCCTTGTTTAGTGTCGGTTACTGTCTGGGAGAATAATACAAGCTCCGCAATATATGAACCGTAAAAGGGGAGTTATTTTATTATCCGGGGGCATGGATTCGGCTACTCTGCTTTATTTGGCCAAGAGGAGCGGATATGATGCTACTTGTCTTATTTTTGATTACGGCCAGCGGCACAGAAAAGAAATAACAGCAGCGCAAAGAATTGCCAGGCGCGCCGGTTGTAATGCGCATTTAGTAAAAATAAATCTGCCCTGGAAAGGCTCTACGCTTCTGGATAAAAAGGTTAAGCTGCCCAAGGGCGATATTCATTCCAGGAGTATACCTTCGACATACGTACCGGCAAGAAATATTATATTCTTAAGTTTTGCTTTATCCTGCGCCGAGGCAATTAATGCCCGGGCGATATTTATCGGAGCTCATACCGAGGATTATTCCGGATACCCGGATTGCCGCAAAGAATTCTTTAGTGCATTTAAAGAAGTGGTTAAAAAAGGGACAAAAGCCGGAAGTAAAGACAAGGGCATAGCAATAGAAGTTCCCTTAATCAATAGCAGTAAGAAAGAGATTGTGTGGCTGGCTAATAGCCTCAAAGTGCCCCTGGAGTTAACCTGGTCTTGTTATCAGGGCGCCAGGCTTCCGTGCGGAAAATGCGATAGTTGTTTATATCGGGCAAAAGGTTTTCTCGAGGCTGGTTTAAAGGATCCCTTGCATGATAGGTAGAGTTGCGGAGATATTCGAGAGTATTCAGGGTGAAGGCCCGTTTACTGGCCAGGCGCAAGTATTTGTGCGTTTTTTCGGCTGTAACCTGAATTGTAATTTCTGCGACACAAAGCTTGAGTATTTTTATGAGTACACACCGGATGAGGTATTAAAATACATAAAAGGCTATTTGGAAATATCTAAGGTGCTGTCTTTCACCGGAGGCGAACCGCTCATGCAGTTGGATTTTTTAAAAGAGATTATGATTTTGACTAAGCAAGACGGATTTGTTAATTATTTAGAGACAAACGGTACACTTCCTTTTGAGCTTGCAAAGGTTGTGGATTATACCGATATAATCTCTATGGATTTGAAGCTTCCCAGTTCTACGGGATTAGTGAGTTTTTGGCAGGAGCACTCAGACTTCCTTCAGGTCGCGCGCAGTAGAGAAGTTTTCTTAAAATTAGTGATTTGTCATACCACTACGCAAGCGGATTTAATTAAAGCGGCAGAATTAGTCAGGCAATGCCATCCCAATGCATATTTTATCCTGCAGCCGAATAGTTTTGATGATTTGTCAGCTATTAGCGTGAAAATGGATAGGTTTAAAGAGATCATCGAGAAAATGGATTTAAGAGTGAGAGTATTGCCGCAGATGCATAAGGTATTAGGAATAAGATAGGTCACAGTTCACAGTTGACGGTTCACAGTGCAGAGTACGATTTCCGCCGCAGAACGTGGCGGACCAACTTAGGCTAAAAAACAGTTTGGAGATAAACAGCAATGAAAAAGAAATCCGCTTATGAAGATTTACAAGGCAATGTGCGCAAATTAAAGACTCCGGATATCGAAGTTTGGGAGAATCAGTATGCGGACAAGCCTTATGTCATAAACATAGAAGTCCCGGAATTCAGCTGTATCTGTCCTAAGACCGGATTACCTGATTACGCCTTTATAAGAATAGAATATTCTCCGGATAAATATTGCATAGAATTAAAGTCATTGAAGATGTATACGATTTTCTATCGGGATATCGGGATATTTCACGAACATTTAACTAACCGCATTCTTGATGATTTTGTTAGGGCTTGCAAACCGCGCTGGGCAAAGATTGTAACTGAATTTAATCCTCGCGGCGGAATTAAAACAACGGTGATAAGGGAATATAAAAAACAGAGTATGTAGTATATAGGGATAAGTGATAATGAAAATTATAAAAACTGTACAAATTGAAAAGCTGGTTGCCAGGCTTGCTATAGAAGCTAACCTGATTTTAAGAAGGGATGTTTATTCGGCTTTGCGCAGGGCTTATCTTCAGGAGAAAAACCAAAGGGGCAGGAAAGTCCTGAAGGCAATTATAGATAATGCCGCAATAGCCAGAGAAGAAAAGCTGGCTATCTGCCAGGACACAGGAATGCCCTGTGTTTTTGTGGAGCTGGGCCAGGAGGTTATAATTAAAGGCGACTTAAAAAAGGCGATTAACAGGGGAATTGAAAAAGGATACAAAGAGGGTTTTTTCAGGAATTCGATTGTAAAAGACCCTTTATTCCGCGGTAGGGGCCAATATAATCCGGCTATGATTCATATGAATATTGTTCTCGGAAATAAATTAAAGATTACTATATTACCTAAAGGTTTTGGTTGCGAGAATAAAGCCAGGTTAAAGATGTTTAATCCTACAGCCAGGATCCAAGAGGTTAAAAAATTTATTGTTGATACTGTTAAAGATGCTGGCCCGGATGCTTGCCCGCCTTATATTGTGGGAGTGGGTATTGGAGGGACTGCTGATTACGCTTGTTTAATGGCTAAAAAAGCCTTACTAAAAAAAATCGACATTCGACACTCGACAGTCGACAGATTGACCTGTAAACTGGAGAAACAATTATTGGATGAAATTAATAGGTTAAGTATTGGCCCCATGGGTTTTGGCGGTAAGGTTACTTGTTTAGGCGTAAATATCGAAACGTATCCGACTCATATTGCCGGATTGCCGGTTGCGGTAAATATCAGTTGTCATGCTTTGCGCAGCGCCAGTAGCAGTTTATAGGATTATATATCAGGATGATTAAAATATACACTCCCTTAAACAAAAAAAGTGTTCAACGATTAAAAGCCGGTGATGAAGTTTTATTAAGCGGAATAATTTATACTGCCAGGGATCAGGCGCATAAGAGATTAGTAAGAGACAAAGGTATAGGCAAAGGTAGAGGTAGAGATAAAGGATTACCTTTTAATATTGAGAATGCTGTTATTTACTATTGCGGTCCGACTAAAACGCCTCCCGGTAAGATAATCGGTTCTTGCGGCCCGACAACCAGCAGGCGCATGGATGAATTTACGCCGCAGCTTCTTAAGCTAGGATTAAAAGGTATGATTGGCAAGGGAGATCGTTCTCCCGGAGTTTGCGCTGCAATAAAGAAATATAAAGCAGTACATTTCCTAACTTTTGCCGGCTGCGCTGCTTTTTTAAATAAATACATTAAAAAAGCAAGGGTTATTGCTTATAAAGACCTGGGTCCTGGAGCGATATACGAATTGGAAGTAAAAGATTTGCCTTTGTTCGTTGGGATAGATTGCAGAGGTAGAAGTATTTATAAAACTAAAAAGTAGAAAAGAAACGGAGAGAGTATGGCACGGATAGACGCAAGAATGCCCGATCAGATAAGAAGAGTAAATATTACACGTAATTTTTTAAAATATGCCGAAGGTTCGTGTTTGATAGAAATGGGAAATACCAAGGTTATCTGCAGCGCTTCGGTAGAAGATTCTGTCCCGCCTTTTCTTAAAAATTCAGGTAAGGGTTGGGTTACTGCTGAATATGGCATGCTTCCGCGTTCGTGCCAGAGCAGAATCTCCCGCGGTAAAGATTCAGGCAGGACTTATGAGATTCAGCGTTTGATCGGAAGGTCGCTGCGCAGCGTAACCAATATGCAGCAAATGGGAGAGCGTACAGTCTGGATTGATTGCGATGTTATTCAGGGTGACGGCGGAACACGTACGGCATCTATAACGGGAAGTTTCCTGGCGTTGGCCGACGCATTCAATAAATTGGTCAAGCTTGGGGTTTTAACCCGGGTTCCTCTAAGCGATTATGTGGCCGCTACAAGCGTGGGTATTGTCGGAGGGGATATGTTACTGGACCTTTGTTATGAAGAGGATTCTAAGGCAGAAGTAGATATGAATATCATTATGACTTCTAAAGGCGAATTCATCGAGATCCAGGGTACTGCCGAAAGAAAAACATTTAACCGCAAGCAGATGGATAACATGCTTACTCTGGCGCAAAAAGGAATTGAAGAGCTGATTAATATTCAAAGGAATTTGTTAAACGGTATTATTTAAGCGGTATTTATTTTATGAGGCAGGAATTATTAGTAGCTACTAAAAATATTAAGAAATTCCAGGAGATAAAAGAGATTTTAAAAGGGTTAAATCTCAAAATAACTTCTTTGAGGGATTACCCTGGTTCTCCGAGGATTGTCGAGAATGGTTCTACCTTTAAGGCGAATGCGATAAAAAAGGCTGTTTGCTTGGCGCGCCTTAGCGGCAAGCTCACCCTGGGTGAAGATTCCGGGCTTTGTGTTAAGGCTTTAGGAGGCAGGCCCGGAGTAAGGTCTAGCCGCTATTCCGGCAAGAATAAAAGCGACAGCCAAAACAACATAAAATTATTAAAGGAGTTATCCGGTTATCCGGTTAAAAAACGCAAGGGATATTACCAGTGCGCGGTAGCCATTGCAGATAAGTTTGGCCTTATCCAAACGGTTGAGGGCAAATGCTGCGGGTCTATCGGCCTTAAAGCCAGGGGTAATCATGGTTTTGGCTATGATCCGCTTTTTGTTATTCCTAAATTCAAGAAGACATTTGCCGAATTAGGGCCATATATAAAACACTCGATGAGCCACCGCTATCGGGCTTTAAAAAAGATTAAAGGGCCTATAATAAAGTATTTTAAGAAAGTCAAGAAGCCGCTTTTTTGACAAACCTAAAATAGGGTGTTATACTTAAAAAAAGGAGACGGGCTATGCCGGCGCAAAAACATAAAAATAGCTCATCCGTTGGTGATCGACTTGTTAATCTGGTCTTTGAAATATGTTCTTATATAAATTCCCTGGCATTTGAAGATGGGGTTGAGGAAGTCATTAATGCTTTTGTAAATAAGATTGCCGAAGTATTTAAGGTAGGCAGGGTCTCTTGCATGCTGCTCGATGAGGCCAGTAATGAGCTTTATCTGCAGGCAGGGGTGGGTTTAAATCCGCAGCTAAAGAATATAAGGGTTAAGGTCGGAGAATCTTTTGCCGGGAAGGTTGCCAAGGAAAAGACTCCTTTTTTGGTTGAGAATGTAAGGGATCAATTTCCGGAATTTAACCAGGAGAGGTTATGCAGATATTTAAGCCTGTCTTTTATTATAGTGCCCTTAAAGACTCGCGATGGGGTGTTGGGGGTAATATGTTTGACTGACAAAAAGGATAAGGACAATTTCACGCCCGATGACCTGCGCTCTATAGATTTCATTGCGCATCATTTGGCCTTATATATCGAGAATATAAGGTTGTTGGATAAGAATAAGAAGCTTACGATAACAGATCAGTTGACCGGGTTGTATAACCATCCTTATTTTCAAGAGCAGCTTCAGGAAGAGATTTACCGCGCCGAACGCTATAAAAGGGCAATGAGTTTGATCCTGGTGGATATAGATAACTTTTCTTCTTATAATCAGGAACACGGTTATGCTGCGGGTAACGTTGCCTTACAACATATTGCCAGGATAATTAAAGAAAATATCCGTAATGTTGATTTGGCCAGCCGATACGGACCGGAAGAATTATCTGTTATACTTCCCGAGACCAGGCTTAAAGAGGCTGTGGCTACTGCAGAAAGGATTCGTCAGAAAGTAGCTGCGGCAGTTTTTACTAATAGTGCCCAGAGAGATTCTTCGTTGAGTATGGCCAGGCTTACGGTTAGTATAGGGGTGGTTGAACACAAAATTGGTTTAAATAATAAAGAATTACTCGAGCGGCTAAATAACGCTTTAGCGCAGGCTAAGAGTCATGAAGGTAAAAATTCTGTATTTGTCGGAAAGTAGCATTTTACAGTTGGGCGTGGTGGCAAAACTCGGGATGATTTTTGCGGTAATTAGAGAATATAGAAAATCACGGGGCGTGGCTCAGTTTGGCTAGAGCGCTTGCTTTGGGAGCAAGAGGTCGACAGTTCAAGTCTGTCCGCCCCGATTAAATAATGCACGCGGAAAGAGAAGTCCTTTAAAAGTTTCCGCCACAAAGCGTGGCGGACCCGCCAAGGCAGTTTGGCGGGCAAGTCTG
>JAHKBC010000058.1 GCA_018825725.1 Candidatus Omnitrophota bacterium | reverse complement strand
GGTAGGTATGATTTACAGATCTCTTTGCATGCCTCCGATCCTCTCATCCACAGGTTACTGACGAGGACAAATTATTATGAACAGATCATAGGCTACATTCGAACAATCAACGCTTTAAAAAAAGAGAAAAACGCGGCGAATCTTTATATAAATCTAATTTTTATCATTACTTCTTTAAATATAGAGAATCTGCCGAGTTTTGTTGATTTCGCCGGAAAATTAGGGGTCAATTCCGTTACATGCCATTACCTTACTATATTTAAACCCGAGCATATTAAGCTGTCGTGTTTTTTTATGAAGGAAACCACAAACAGGATGTTTGATGAGGCGCAACGGAGGGCGCAGAAACACAACATCCAGTTTTTTCTTCCTCCTCGGTTCGGGACGGGAGAAGCCGTAAAGGCCGCGGGTTCGTGCAGAGATCCTTGGGATCACCTGTTTGTTGATGCGCTGGGAAACGCTTTGCCCTGCTGTTATGCCGGAGAGCCGATAGGCAATTTGCATAATAGTGATTTTCTCTCCATTTGGAATAACGAGGAATATAAGCGATTGAGGCACTCGTTTATAACGGGAAAACCGCATAGCCGCTGCAAGGATTGTTTTAAATCTTCTCCAGTAAATATTGATGATATACGATCACATATTACTTTTCGCAGTAACAATAAGAAAGAAATATTTGAAATCTTGGGTATGAAGGATAATTCTTAATGGTAAACAAAAATATCTCTGCCAATTTTGAGATCTCTCTTCCGCAAAAAATAATTCTCACGGGATTAGGGCTATTGGTATCACTTGTCCTGCTAGAGTTAGGGTTGCGCTTAGGTGGGTTTACTCTATGTTCTTTTCAAGAATACCGGAATTTGCTTTCTATCCGCGAGCATGGCGAATATAGGATAATGTGCATAGGGGAATCTACTACTGCCGGGCAATATCCGCGTTTTCTCGAGAAGGCTTTAGATGGGCAGGGCATAGGCATAAAATTCAGCGTTATAGATAAGGGTATAGGCGCAACAGATACCTCATTCATCCTGGGCCAACTGGAAAACAATATTGAAAGATACCGCCCCGATTTGGTTGTAGCCATGATAGGCATTAATGACGGCAACGCACATATGCCTGATGGATTCAGTTCGGATTCAAAAACATTCTTTAAGTCTCTAAAGATTTATAGGCTGGCAAAATTGCTTATCCTGCATATGCAGAGCAAGATTAGAGAAATCAAAGCCGCAGGGCAGGGCAACAAAATTTCGGCAATCTCTCCAAAAAATGAACAATTAAATGCCCCTGTGTTTGTTCGGAGTGCACCGAATAATAGCTTTAAAATAGTGGACGTTAAAGAAGAAGAACGAAGGGATGACAACTTTTATAATAACCTGGGCAAACAGTTAACTGCCAAAAGAGATATCTCTTCTGCCCGGCAGGCGTTTGAGAAAGCTATTGCGCTTAATTCATATAATGTAGACGCCTATTTCAGGCTCGCTTCTTTATCTGATCCGGATAAGTGCCATTCTATAATGAGAGAAATATTCGAGAAATATAGAGACCTTATTATAAATAGCAAGATTCATGGTGAGCAAAACGGTGATCTTGGCCATCTCTGTAGAGTTTTGGTGGGTAAGGGGATGTATTCAGAGGCGGAAGAGCTTTGTAAAGAAATGTTAGCAAAGAACCTTATGTGTAAAGATGCGTATATTATTTTAGCGAGGAGTTATCTTGAGCAAAATCAATATACCGAAGCAGAGGACTATTACAAGAGAATTATAGAGTTGGATAATCGCGAGAGTCAGGCATTTGATGGTTTAGCGGTAGTTTACCATGAGACCGGAAAAAATGACTTAAGTGAAGAGTATCTGCGAAAAGCCAATGAATTGAGGCCATGTTATTTATCCATGGCGGCGATCCTTAACTATAAGAAAATTAAAGAGATTTTGGACAAAAATAAGATTAAGTTGGTGTGCGTGCAATATCCTATGCGCAATGTAGAGCCATTAAAGTCAATATTCGAAGGAGAGGAAAATATTGTATTCGTAGATAACGAAAAGATATTTAAAGAAGCCGTAGATAAATTAACTTACAAATATTTTTTTAGGG
>JAHKBC010000057.1 GCA_018825725.1 Candidatus Omnitrophota bacterium | reverse complement strand
TTTTTAAATATTCGCAAAGATTTTTCTAAACGAAAACCGTTCCTATTGCCGCCTCAAAACCTCTGCTTGCATAAAATAACCTCAGCAAACATTATAATCTTCTTGCGATTGACTATTAAATAAAAATTGGTATAATTATACAGGTTTCACAACAGGTTAACTTAAGCGCCGATGTGGCTCAATGGTAGAGCAAGGCTTTCGTAAAGCCTGGGTTGGTGGTTCGATTCCACTCATCGGCTAAATTAAAAATGTCAAATTTTCGAATAATACTTAAAAACAGGGATTTTCTGCTCTTATGGAGCGGGCAGATCATTTCGCAAATTGGCGACCGGCTTAACCAGATGGCTTTGATTGCCTTTGTTTACCTGCGCGCTCCCGGGTCATCCATTGAAATAGCTAAAATCCTCTCTTTTACCATTATGCCGGTATTCATCATCGGCCCTATCGCCGGCGCCTATGTGGACCGCTGGAATAGACGCCAGACAATGTTTACCTGCGATTTCCTGCGCGCTATACTGATCCTGTTTATACCTCTATTTCTATTCCACGCTAAAAGCCTAACCTGGGTTATATACCTGATTATATTTATAGTCTTTTCCATCAGCCGTTTTTTTGTCCCGGCAAAACTGGCCATCATACCTGACCTGGTAAAAAAAGAAGAACTCCTCATGGCAAATTCCCTTATCAACACCACCGGCATGATTGCTGCCATACTGGGATTCGGCATAAGCGGGATAATTGTAGAAAAGATCGGCGCTCAAGGAGGATTTTACCTGGATACCTTTAGCTTCCTGGTCTCAGGAACGCTAATATTTATGATCGCTAAAAGAACGGGCCTCTCCCTTAATCTTAAAAAAGTAGGTAAGGAATTCGTGGGCTCTATACGTAAATCTCTGTTCCAGGAAATTAAAGAGGGTATCCTCTATTTTATTAAAAACAAAGAGATCCGGCTTACCACGGGCATCATCTTCGTGCTCTGGTCAGCCCTGGGAGCGGTTTACGTGGTAGCAATTGTCTTTATACAAGAATCCCTGCACTCAGCTACCAAAGATTTGGGCCTCTTAGCCATGTTCCTGGGCTTAGGGCTACTCTGCGGCTCTTTATTTTATGGCCGCTTCGGACAGCGTTTATCACAGTATAAAATAATATTTGTATCTTTAATATTAAGCGGTTTAATGCTCATTGTTTTTGCCCTGGGGATCGAGCGCTACCCATCCCTATCGCTGGCGGCAACATTGTCTTTTGCCCTGGGTTTATTCATTGCTCCGATTATGATTGCCTCCAACACGATCATCCATAATGTAAGCCATAACCATATGATGGGCAAGATCTTCAGCTCCCTGGAAATCGTAATGCATCTGGGATTCGTAATCTTTATGTTTGTAACCAGCTTCTGGGCAGAGAAGGTTAATCCTACTATTATCCTGGTTACAGCCGGCTTCATCGTAACTAACCTCGGCGTTATCAACCTTATTACCGACCGCAGAAAGAAATGGTCAATTTAAAAGAAAATAAACACCGCACCGAACACAAGCAAATTGAATCAATCCCAGCGCCTAAAAGAGCTTATATATCATTGAATCAACAGCTTAAAAAAAGCTTTTCACCGCTGGTAAAAGCAGGTGACCAGGTACTTAAGGGGCAGAAGATTGCCAGTATTAAAGAAGGCATATATTCGGCTATTCACTCTCCCATATCGGGAAAGATCTTTTCTATCCAGGATTCCCCGCATCAGGTATTGGGAAAAGGCAAAGCTATTATTATCGATAATGATTTTCAGGAAAAAAGTGTTGCTACATACCTACGCACACAGAAAGAAATCGATAGCCTGGACGCGCAAGAGTTACGCGCAATAATACGCGAAACAGGAATAGTCGGATTAGGCGGAGCAGGTTTTCCCAGTTATATAAAACTCACCCCCCCAAGACCAATACATACATTGATTATTAACGGCGCGGAATGCGAGCCCTACCTGACCTGCGATTACCGCATTATGTTAGAAAAGACCGAAGAAATAATCCTGGGCATAGGGCTAATTGCCAGGTGTTTAGGCGCAAAGGATATATATATAGGTATAGAAGATAATAAACCCAAAGCTATAGAAAAATTCAGGTCCAAGGGGCAAGGATTAAAAGTTAAAGTCTTAAAAAGCTTTTACCCGCAGGGAGGAGAAAAACAGATTATAAAGAATATAACCAATAACGAAGTAGAGCGAGGGAAACTTCCTTTTGACTCTGGAGTAGTCGTACAAAACGTTGGGACAGCGCTATCCATTTACGAAGCAGTCTATCTTAATAAACCGCTTTTTGAGAGGGTAATGACCGTAACCGGGAGTTGCCTGGTTAACCCTAAAAATCTTAAAGTCTGTATCGGTACCCCTATTAAAGAACTGATTGATTTCTGCGGTCCACTTAAAGAAAATCCGGCAAAGATAGTCATTGGCGGCCCGATGATGGGCATCGCCCAAAACAATGTTATGACCCCGGTTATAAAATCCACTACCGGAGTTATCCTCTTCAATAAAAAAGAGGCTCAAACCACGGATGAAGAACCTTGCATCCGCTGCGCAGCCTGCGTAAGGGAATGCCCGGTAGGGCTAATGCCCTGCATGATAAATTTAGCTTCAATAAAACAGTTATGGCCGCAAGCTAAAGATTTCGGCGCTCTGGACTGTATTGAATGCGGATTATGCAGTTATGTCTGCCCGGCTAACCGCAGATTAGTTCAATCAATAAAAATGGCAAAACTAGAGGCAATTGTATGAAAGACTTGTTTAAATATGGACTCGTATTAGGGGTTATATGCGCGATAGCTACCGGCCTTCTGGCGGGAATGAACGCGCTTACTCAACCCAGAATTATTGCCCAGGCTGCCGAAGAACTAAATAATAGCCTAAAAGAAATCCTGCCTGAAGCGGCTAGTTTTGAAGCAGTAACCCGTGAAGAAAAAATTATTTATTACAAGGCCTACGATTCACGAAAGAATATTATTGGCGCAGCTTTTAAGGCAAGCGCTAAAGGATACTCCAGTACCATTGAAACACTTGTAGGCATGTTAAAAAACGGCCAGATAACCGCGATTAAAGTAATAGACCAGAATGAAACCCCGGGTTTGGGAAGCCAAATAACAGATAAAGGCTTCTGCGGTCAATTCAGCAATAAAGGTATCTCTGGCCTATCAGATATTCATGCAATAACCGGAGCAACCATATCTTCCCGGGCGGTAATAGATTCAGTAAAGCAGAAATCACAGGAAATCGGGGAATTAATAAAAAATGAATAAGCCGTTAATAGTAAATAGCTGGCCGCATCTACACACCAAAGAATCCGTAAAACGTATTATGTGGTTGGTAACATTAAGCCTGGTACCAACCGGTTTTATGGGTGTGCGCATCTTCGGCTGGAATTCGTTATGGGTAATAGCCATTAGCGTATCCGCGGCATTAGCTACTGAGTTAATCTTTCAGCTTCTTACCAGAAGAAAAATAACCCTTGGAGATGGAAGCGCATTCCTGACCGGACTCTTATTAGCCTACAACCTGCCTCCGGAAATACCCTTCTGGATTCCCCTTGTAGGTTCATTCTTTGCTATTGCTATAGGAAAACAGGTCTTTGGCGGATTAGGGCAAAATATTTTTAATCCGGCCCTGGTCGGCAGGGCATTTTTGGTTGCTTCCTGGCCAAAATATATGACTAATTTTACCCGGCCTTTTAATTATGACGCCGTAACTCAAGCCACTCCCCTGGCCCTGCTTAAAGAAGGAAGCCTAGAGCCTCACTTGTCATATTTGGACCTCTTTCTCGGCTATCGGGGCGGATGTATAGGAGAAGTTTGTATCTGGGCGCTTTTACTGGGAGCAGCATTTCTGCTTATTAAAGGCTACATCAGCTGGCACACACCTTTTACTTATATAGGCAGTGTGGCTGTATTCACTTATGCCTTCGGCGGAAAAACCGGATTATTTACCGGCGATTGGATATTCCATCTTTTAACCGGGGGATTAATCCTAGGAGCTTTCTTTATGGCTACTGATTATGTAACCAGCCCTCTTACGGCAAAGGGACAGATTATATTCGGTATAGGTTGCGGAATACTAACCTCCGTAATCCGTATTTGGGGCGGATATCCTGAAGGAGTATCATATTCTATACTTATGATGAATGCTGCCGCTCCTTTTATTGATCGTTATACAAAGAACAGAATATACGGATCAAAATAGCTATTGGTTTAAAAGCCTGAATAATTAAATATGAAAAACTTAATAAAAGAGTTCGCAAAAGGGATTATTAAGGAAAACCCCACTTTCGTATTAGCGCTGGGGCTTTGCCCAACCCTGGCTGTATCCGTATCGTTAATAAACGGTATCGGTATGGGCATAGCTGCCACTTTTGTACTGCTAGGTTCCAATATTATTATTGCCTTATTAAAAAATTTTATTCCGGCTAAAGTACGGATACCCTGTTTTATCGTAGTCATTGCCACTTTCGTAACCATAGTTGAAATGCTCATGAAAGCCTATAGCCCGGCTTTAAACCGCGCGCTGGGAATCTATGTCCCGCTTATCGTAGTTAATTGCATGGTTCTGGGCAGAGCAGAGGCCTTTGCTTCCAAGAATTCAATGGTTAAGTCTTTCTTTGACGGTTTAGGTATGGGTATTGGCTTTACTCTGGCCCTGGCCCTTATTTCTGCCGTACGGGAAGTACTTGGCGCAGGAAAAATTATGGGATATACATTAATTAAAGGGTTTAATCCGGCATTAATATTCAGCCTTCCCGCAGGAGCACTTTTGGTTATCGGCTTACT
>JAHKBC010000007.1 GCA_018825725.1 Candidatus Omnitrophota bacterium | reverse complement strand
TAATCCATCTTCAGCGGCCCGATATAAAGATTATATTGAAGATGTGCAAAAAAGAGGCCTGGTAGGCGCTTTGACGGATATTGCCTCTGGTTATAATCCAATAGCGGATTTTGCTGCTTTAAGCAGTAGTTTTAATAACGACATTTTTATGCAGAACCTGAATACTTATTCCAGCGGTTTGAATACCAGCCATGCTAAGGCCATGGAGCAGATTAGGTCTTTTTTATCCCAGAAAAAAGAAATTATGGACGCGCTCATTTTTGAGATGGACTATATGGTTGCCAGATTAAATAAAGAACTTAAGTCTAAAGGCCAAAATGTAACCCGTTCTAATTACGCATCATCTTTGAATAGAAATATTCTGGATTTGAGGAATAAATTTTCCATGTCTTCCCAGGAATTGAGCTATTTAAGCAGGCTGCAAGGTAATTACAAGGAATTTAAGCTGATGCAGGATAACCTGTCATGGCTGGAGAAGCTAAAAGCCCCGGCTATCCAGAATATGAATAAACAGATTCAGATGGTCTTGCTAGAGGGTTTGGTGGAATTTATTTCAGCTATTAATCCTTCTTTTGGCGCACAAGATAGAAATATGGCATTAAGTAAAAACAACCTGGCTATCAGCTTAGAGGGTTTTGAAGATAAGATGGCAGTTTTAAGTTCACTTTTGAGCAACTCTCCTCATGTTCAGAAGAAGTTGAATAATACCCTGGGTGGTTTAAGGGAGGAGTTAAAATTGTTTAAGGATAAAATGCAGAATGGCCCCAAGATCCTGGCTACCAAGAGCAGTAACCCCTTGATTAAAGAAAGAGCATCAGTGATCCTGGTTTCATCCCAGAAAGAGCCCCAGAAGCCCAAAGAGGCTATAAAACAGGCCCCAGGCCAAGCAGCAGCTAGTACTGGCCAGAATATAAAGCTTCTTGGGAAAAAAGAAAAGCCCTATGTTGTAGTTGATTCAAAGGAGATTAAAGGCGCACACCGGGTAGTAGATCAAACTACTGATAAAAGAGAGTTTAGCGAAACAGCTATTAAGGCAGGTGATTCGAACCGGCCCTATACTGCTGAACAATTCATAATAACCGGAATGAATGATACCACGTCAGGATATAAGGCCAATTTAGCCAATAAAACTAAAGAATATGGTAATGCGACGTTCAGGGCCACGCAAGAGGTTAATCTTACAAAAGAGATAAAAAATGTAGGTTCCCGCGCTGAGAATATAACTGATAGTATGGAGTATACCCTGGAGCAGTTAAAGCGTTTCAAAACCCCGGATAGCACTATTTATGGCATGGATACAGATGGAAGAAGCAACAGGGCTTGGACTGAAGAAGAATACCGTAAATTTCTAGAGCAGGTTAAAGCCATCGAAGAAGCCTCCAATATAACACAGTAGTCGATTAACCCGCCTAATATTAACATTATCAAAAGTACAGCCTAAAAGAAGTATTACCATTAAAAAATACGAAATTAGAAGATAAAGTAGCCTAAAGCACAGACTGGACAATTATTTAATTAATATAAAATGTCCAAACTATACTTATGCGACTTAAATGGCCTATTTTATTAGGTGAATATCAAATGACCTCCCAACTGTGGTTAGCCATATATTAGTCTATTTCGTAAAATCATATGTTTTTTTTTAAAAAAAGTCATCAATTTAGTAGCCGTTAAAAATAAATATTAAGCTTTTTATGGCCAGAGCTATACTGGAAATAAGCCATATTATATGTATCAAATTATTATGTATGAAGGATAAAAACTTTGATATATCAGAGTGGACATTTATATCATGCATATAAATTGTTATATCAATGTCCAGTCTTCGAATTATGGTTTAATATATCATATATGAAGCCTACTTGACAGTCAGCTCAGTTTGATTAACTATGACTTAGTAGTCTATATGGTTAAAAGGATGATTAGGATAGAGTATTGCTTGGCGTGTTTCTTCTTTAAGTCGTGAATATGAGGTCAGTTAAATTTGCGCATATAACGTGTTTTATTTTGTGGAATGCAGATTTAGACCAAAGTGGTTTTTAAGCCAACATAGCCTGTTTTTAATCATCTGTTTGTGCCCAATTATTCTAATTACTAAAAACTTAAAAAAACCACTTTTTTACGGGATAAAAACCTTTAAATATTGATAGGATTATCTTCGTGAAAGTGCTTTCAATTTTATTTAAAATATACTTGACACTGCGTCGGTGCAGTGTTATACTTCAAGTGCAAAAGGAAGTTAAGCCACGGAACGAAAATCCGCCATCGTAAATTAGGCGGATCTGCTGATGAACCAGTAGAGGCAAACCCTGAGTGATCAGGGGACGCAAAGCCACGGGTCTTAGAACAAAGTAATGTAGATTTTTAAGATAGCCGGGTTGCCGATACCGACGAGAAACACAAGGTAGGAGCAGCCGGCTTTTATTTTATGAGATTAGTAAGCAGTTAAATAAATAATTAAAAAAGAATGTCAGGAAATACAGGAAATAGCAATATGGAGAAATGGGGTAAGGGGAGAAGCATTTTCTCTATCTTTAATATAGGTATAAATAAAATGGACAAGATTAAGACCCAAGATAATAGCCAGCAGCAAGAAAAAGAATTCAAATCCAGTTTCAAAAGCTGGATTCGAATAGTGGCTCTTGTTATTGTGGTCATCTTTGTCCCAGAGCAGGTAGCCCAGGCGGCACAGTATGACTGGAGAGTACTTTGGAATAAGCCGGTTCTGAGTACATTCACTCCCATGTTATCGCCTGCTCCCCTTAGGGATATAGCCAGCTTAGATATTGCCGTAGCAGTGCGGAATATACTCAAAGATGTCTCTGGTAAACCCATAACCAGTATTAAAGTTTCACCCACCCTGACCATTGAGCTGGATAAACCCTTAAATATCTCCAAAAAGAGGATTGAAGAGCTTTTTGAGTGGTTAAAGGGTAGGCCCTGTGGCTCTAAGGCACTCTATGATTACCTCAAGTATAAGGGCCAGGATATCCAAGAGCAGGATATTGCCATTATGGCTCTGACTGTGGATATCTTAAATGATATAGTCAAGCCAGAAGGTAACCCCAGCGTGATCAAGACCTCAATGCATGCTTTGGCTAAGACCGCAGAGTTCTTTGGCCACAAGCTCTACCCGGTTAAGGTTAATCTACCCCTTACCACTTACCCCTTATCTTTAAACGCTCCTTTTGTCGCGCATTTAACAGGCGACCACTATATCCTGGTAACCCGCATTGCCCAGGATAAGGTTTATTACAGCGATAACCATAAAGAAGAATTCCTGCCTTTGGATAAATTCAGCCAGAGGTTTAGCGGATACGCATTGATTACCAAACCGGAAAATCCCCAGGAGCTAGTTAGCGAGTTAGAAGCTAAGAAAGTTATGGGAGCCTCGGATGATTATGGTTATGATTATGATATTCCAAGTACCCCTACTAGTTACGAGAATTCATATGATTTTTTTAATCCTCCTGCAGCAGACGTGAGCTATGATTATTATATACCTCCTACTCCTGTAACATATGATACCTCTTCATATAACAATAACTACGTTGATTACCACGAATTTGATAGCCCTTATTCCGGCCTTAATACGCAGGCTGATGTTAACAACCAATTAAATTACTACCAGCAGCAAATAAATAATGCTGAGATTAATAGCCAGGCCTACAACGCCTACCAACAGCAGTATCAGACATTAGCGAATATGGAATATTCTCGCTACCAGGCCGGGATGCAGGATACGATTTATAATAATATTCCTACCTACGCGGATATGCCTACGAGCAGTTTTAATACTATTAATAATCAAATACTGGTGCCCTCTCCCATAAACTACGACAACTATGTGAATGATAGGAAGTTGGAGATGCAAAACAAGATGTCTCAAATTGATCCCTCTGCCAAGATAGAATTTACCAAGATAGGTGAATTCGGCCAGGATGGGTTTAAGGTTAGTTTTCAGGATGGGACCAGAAAGTATTATGATTTACAAGGTAGTCTTGATTCCATGTCTAAATGGACCGATACGGCAGTATATACTGATATTATTGGTCAAGGCGAAAAGTTCGGAAGCTATATAGGGCTGGATAGATCGACCAATAACTGGAATGTAATATCAAACCGCATCGGAGATTCAATCACCGCCTACAATCCTCAAGGTAGTTTTTACATTAATCCCCAGGACATAGGCATTTTAAACGTAGACAATAAACCTTTGGGAGTGGAGAGATTTCCTATTGCCGCTACTTTATGGAATGACGTGCCCATGACCCAGTTGGATAAGTCGCCGTTAATTGATCCTACTAAGAGTAATTATTATTTGGAAAACAAGGATTCCTCATGGGCGATAAACAGAGATATCACCGGTTGGTTTGACCAGAATTATGCAACGGTCAATCCTCAATTATTGTCAGGGATCCTTCCTAACACCGTAACAATTGGCGGTATTGACGCAAATGCCAATATGAAGGTCGGCGCCTGGGTTTTGGAATCAAACTACAACAAGCATATTGACCCTATTTTTTATACGCATTTAGATTCTCGGGCAGGCATGTATTTGGGAGACACCCAGCTCAATAATTGGAATTACCAGGGAGCGTATTATGCAGCAGGCAACTTAATGTTTGGTTTGGAAAACCTGGGTTCATTTTCTGATTCTGACAAATTCTATAATAAGTTTACTGCTCCGAGCACCGGAGAATCCGCTATACCCATTTACGGCATTAACAAAGGCGATCTTTATGTCGACCAGAGCAAATGGGGTATGGATAAGGGTTTATGGAGTTTTGACATAAAAGGCCAGACCCAGCAGGGGTTGGTTTTTGGCAGCACCCTTCCTGAGAATATACTGCGCGATTACGCCAAGAACGGCCCGATTAATCTGGGTGTCCAGACTTATACTTTCGGGAACAAAGATTCATTAATGACCAATTATTTCAGCGCCACAAACAATATCGGCATAAACAATATCGGGATTGAGGATAAGTTTGTGGATACCCGCTTGCAGACTTATGGCTTGAATTCTCTTAATGTAAATAACGTGGTTCAAGATGGAGTGCATGGCCGGGAATTAAGAGGCCTTTTGGGAATAACTGATTTGGCCACTAGCGAGATTAAAGTCAATGACCGGTATGCGATTGATTTGACTAAGATAAGGTTTGCAGATGAGGTTAAATCTTCTTTATTTGAAAACAAGTTGGGAAATACGGAATTCGGAAAATACAGCCTTTCTTTGAGCGCCCAGGACAACTTAAAAGATATTAATATTGCTATCACAGGCAATGTGGGAG
>JAHKBC010000056.1 GCA_018825725.1 Candidatus Omnitrophota bacterium | reverse complement strand
TCTGATGGTAGTTATAGATCAGGCTCCCAAGATTTACTTCAGCCCAAGTTGGCCTATAGTATCGCATATTTAATAACTCTCATATCGGTAATTAATTTTTTCTAACCTGGCAATGCGCCGGATATAGATAAAGCGGCTGTATTTTATGTATATCCGAAAATTTCTTTTTTTTGATTTGCTTTAAAGCCGCCTCCAGCATAATCTGAGGTTGAGGATACCAGTACCCGCTATCCAGGAGTTCTGCTGCAGGGACATTTAAGAATATATCCTTTCTATACAATTCTACGGCATCACCCAGAAAACTAACCCTATTGTCTTTAGCTACACTATTAATTTTCCTAAATAGATCCTGTGGCTTGAGCAAGCTCTCTTGCATAACCCTGGTCAATAATCCGTTTTTGGATTTATAAATACCGCAATAAACCAGTCCTCTTTTGGCATCAAGCAGAACAACGATATAACCTTCCTTTTTAGACGCATTAAGCGCTATTATCTCCAAGCTCGATATTCCGATAACCGGCTTTTTTATTGACCAGCACAAGCCTTTTATAGTCGCCAGCCCGATACGCAGTCCCGTAAAAGAACCCGGGCCAAGGCCGCAACAAAAAAAATCAATATCGCTTATTTCTAATCCCACAGCCATAATTACTCTTTGTATACTAGGAGTAATCAAGGAAGAGAGCCTGCTCTTTAACTCTAGCGTATAAGCATAAAACCTGTCATCATCATAAAATCCCAAGCAAAAAGATTTTGTGGAAGTATCAATTGCCAAGATTCTCATGTAAAGACCTCAATAGTAACTTTGAACGCTTTCCCTTAGCCTGAATGGAAAACGCTCTTTTATTTTCTCCGCGAATAGATAGCCTGATGTTGAGGCAGTCTTCGGGAAGCAGCCATTTTAACCTATCCGGCCATTCAACAATTGTTAAGCCATCCCCAAAAAAAAATTCTTCATATCCTAGATCCAGTATTTCACCCGGATTATTCAACCGATAGAGGTCAAAATGGTACAACGGCAATCTGCCTGAATACTGCCTCAAGATAACAAAGGTCGGGCTAATCACTGCGTCCTTATTTATTCCCAATCCCCAGGCTATCCCTTTAGCCAATAGAGTTTTTCCCGCTCCCAACTCTCCGCTCAAACAAAACACATCTCCTTTACGCGCAAACTCGGCTATTTTTTTGCCGATACGAAGGGTTTCTTTTAAGGAAAAGGAATTTAAATTCATTTTTAGAAATGTTTGAATCCCCGCGGCTTTATTTTCACGGCGCGGCCGTTTTTACCTAACAAAACCAACCCAAAACGCTTATCAATGATATGGCCAATAGGAATAAATTTGCGCGAGCTGGATAATAATTTCCTGGCTTGAGGAATAGATAGAGTAAAAAGTAGTTCGAAGTCCTCGCCAGAATTCAAGGCATCGTTTAAACTTCGGGCAGATTTACTAAGCGGTATGAGATCCTCGTATATAATTGCTCCGTGAGAACTTTCTTTTAGGATATGACCTAAATCCTGCGTTAGTCCGTCGGAAATATCAATCATAGAGTTAATCCGGAAATTTTTTGTTAGAAAAATGGCTTCCTTTACGCGGGGGGTAAACTTAAGGTGCTTGCCTTTTATTGAGCCGCCTAACCTGCCGCTGACCATGATAATGTCGTCCCTGCGGGCGCCATTTCTTAAAACAAGTTTTTCCTTATCCACTTCTGCGGCTACGCTTACATCCACTGTGATTTTTCGAGAACGGCTTAAATCCCCGCCGATAATACTTACCTTATATTTTTTAGCCAGGGTATTCATTCCTCTATAAAATTCATCGATATATTTAATCTTGGTCCGCGCTGGAACCCCCAAAGAAACCAATGCATATAACGGGACTCCTGCGCAGGCGGCTATATCACTCAAGGAAACGGCCAAAGCTTTTCTTCCGACTAGATAGGGCTTCTCTGTAGAGGTAAAGTCCACATCACAAATGAGCATATCGCTAGTCAATAATAAATATTTTCCAGGGGTGTATTTTACTACGGCGCAATCATCGCCAATACCTTTAATCACAGAAGGTCCGGTTTTAGAAATCTTTCTTATTCTATCGATTAAACCAAACTCGCCAATATCTTTTATTAACATAATCTTAAACTATAAATTTTTCGCTAGACCATTATTCTCTTTATATTCATTTTAAATGGATATCTGATAACCCCCTTATCGGTAATAAAAGCTGTGATATATTTAGACGGAGTCATATCAAAAGCAGGATTAAAAACCTTAATATTCCCG
>JAHKBC010000055.1 GCA_018825725.1 Candidatus Omnitrophota bacterium | reverse complement strand
GGGTATGCTTAAAGGCGGGATATTAGTTTTATTTTCCCAGGATAGCGCGTCTCTGTTAGTGGATATACTGATGCGCCGGCCTCCATCCTCAACTAAGTTATTTACCATCTCAGATATTTCGGCTATCGCGGAAAGTTCACACATACTATCCAGCTCTTATTTAAGCGCGGTAGGGGAATTCTTAGGGATTTATCAGATTATTCCCTCTATTCCGCAGACGATTATGGATAGGATGGACAGAATAGCCAGTATTTTAATTAAAAATTATGTCGGAGAAAATATTAATTACATTATCCCTATTGAGAACCAGCTTAATATTGACGGTGTGTTAGTCAAGATGTATGTTATTTTTGTTTTGGAGCGCGAAAGCGTAAACAAAATCCTGAAGATTATGAAAATGGCCGGAATATGAGTAAAGAAGTATTTGCTTTAGATATCGGAACCCGCAAGGTAATGGGTATTATCGCTAACCGCGAAGCCGGATGCCTTAATATTATTGATATGGAGGTGCTTGAACACAGCGCTCGCCCGATGGTTGATGGGCAGATCCATAGCATAGAGGAAGTGGCTAGGAGCGTAAAGCTGGTTAAGGAGAGACTGGAGCTGCGTTTTAATAAAAAGCTGGAACAGGTGGGCGTGGCAGTCGCAGGACGAAATTTAGTTACCTACAAGTGTAAGGTTGAGAAAGAATTTGAGGTTGAGCAAGAGATCACTCAAGGTATGGTAAGGGACCTGGAATTGGAGGCAGTAGATAAGATTATTTCTGATTCCCGCACGACTCTTGCGCAATTTTATTGCGTCGGCTATAGCCCGGTGTATTATGAATTGGATAAGCAGCGTATTACTAATCTTGTTGGCCATTACGCAAGGTCCATGCTCTGTGAGGTTATCGCCACCTTCTTGCCTCGCGTGGTATTGGATAGTATGTTCGCGGTGTTGAAGAAAGTAAAACTTATTGCAACCAATATAACCCTGGAGCCTATCTGTGCGATTAATGCAATTATCCCAAATGAGATGCGTAAACTCAATATTATATTGGTTGATATCGGCGCCGGTACTTCTGATATAGCGGTGACTAAGGATGGAGTAGTTTTTGCTTACGGTATGGTCCCTGAAGCAGGGGATGAAATAACCGAAAGAATCTGTGAAATATTACTGGTTGATTTTTCTACCGCTGAAAGGATCAAGCGTTTATTGTTGGCTAAGAATGAGATAGAGTATGAAGATATCTGGTCCAGGCCCAGGCGTATCGATGCCTTGAGCCTGAGAGATATTCTTTCTCCGTCAGTAAAGAAATTGGCCGAGGCGATTGCGCGTAAGGGAACAGAGCTTAATTCCGGAGTTCCGCAGGCGGTTGTCTGCGTCGGCGGAGGCAGCCTTACTTATAATTTGGTTAGCGAATTAGCTCTAGCATTCTGTATACCTGTGGAGAAGATTGGCATTAGGCTTCCGACGTCGATTAAAAATATTAAGAACCTGGAACGCGGTTTGACTGGCCCGGAGGCCATCACTCCCCTGGGGATTGCTCAAATGACTCTTAACGCGCAAGGATTGAATTTTATCGATGTCGAAGTTAATAATAGAAGGGTTAAGATTCTGGATTTTTATCAGAAGAAGGATGTGATGGGCGCTTTAACTCTATCAGGAATGCTTGCTGATAATAAACTTTACCCGCGCCCCGGATTAGCCTTGAGCGTTATGGTAAACGGCGAATTGAAAATGATTAAAGGCACCCTGGGCCAGCCAGCCGAGATACTGCTAAACGGTAAGCCTGTTTCTAGCCTAGGGGATAAGATTAAGGATCAGGATAAAATATCTTTTTCCGGGGCTATTGACGGTTTTTTAGCCCAGGCCCGGATAAAAGACCTGGTTTCTCTTAAAGAGCTGGAGGTTACATTCAATAATGAGGTTATGCAAGTAAGCAGTACTATAACTATGGATGGGCAGGAAGTTGATTTAGATGTTTTTGTTTGTGACCGGGCCGTCATAGAGAACATAAATCCGCAGGCCCGGGATATCTTGTTGTTAAAGGGTATAAAATTGGAAAATTTTTCGCAAAGGCAGGTTTTGGTAAATATTAACGGGTTGCCAAAGATAGTTACCCAAAAGAATTTTATATTATTAATTAACGGCCATCCTGCGGATTTAAATTCTGACATCTGCCATAATGACAAAATAGAATTTTCGCAGGATGCAACGCTTTTTTACCGAATCTGCGATGTAGTCGATGCGCCCGAG
>JAHKBC010000054.1 GCA_018825725.1 Candidatus Omnitrophota bacterium | reverse complement strand
TTGAACGCTTCCATTCTCCGGCTTTAGTCGTAGAATTGGCTACCGGAATATTACGCGCCAAAGCCAGCATCAGGCTGAATGTCTGTTCGCAGGTTGAGATGGTATTGCCGGCAGGGGTATTCATGACCACAATGCCTTTTTCTGTAGCTGCCGGAAGGTCCACGTTATCCAGCCCTACGCCTGCTCTTCCGATAACCTTAAGTTTCTTAGCCTCGGCAATAATATCCTTGGTAACCTTGGTAGCGCTCCTGACTAAAAGAGCGTCATAATCCTTGATTACCTGTTTTAATTCTTCGGGCTTCATGCCTACTTTTACATCCACCTGAAAATCCTTATTATCTTTTAATATCTTTAAACCCTCTTCTGACAACGCATCGCTAACCAATATCTTAATCATATACTACCCTCCTAAATTCATCCACCGATAGGTGGAGGGATTTACTCCAATAGCGATAGTCTAATACCTGGCTATTGGAGTTGATTCATTTTGTTGTATCCAAATTTATATCAAACCTTGCCAATCTGTTATAGAAGTTTTTAAATTAATGTATAATTAAAACTTTACTTTTATTGCGTACACAATACTCCATAATTACAACTATAATCTTGCCATCCCCAAATGGAGTCGTAAAATCCTCCGTACCAAAAATTTATATTCCAACGCACTCTTAAGCCCGCACCATTTAGATACGTCCATGCAACAGGATCGGCCGTTCTACTACCAAAACAAACAACTGCTGTGCCGCCGCAATAATCATTGCCGTTGCGAAAAAACATTACACCTGCAGGAGGTGATGACGGAGGATTCGTCCAGCCTGTACTGCCGCATACCTGCAGGCTCTGCGAAGTGCTATTATAATACATCGCTCCGTAATTACCTGCATTGCAGGTTGAAGGCGGAGTAGTCCTGGGAAAAAGCCGCAGTTCATTATACACTCCGTATGGAGAAGGATAGAAAGTAGCTAAGGTTATAGTCTCATCGGCAAGAGCATATGAATAAACCAAGCAAACTGCAAGTATGATAAGGAATATTTTAACCATCTGTTCTGTCTCCTTTTTAAAAAATTATTTCAGGAATACCTCTTGAGCTGCTTTTATGCCTGAGCCAATAGGAAACTTATACCCCATCTGGGTCAAAACCTTCTCCAAACACGAGAGGCCCAGGATAATATCAAATTCCGCGATATATCCCATATGCGCGATCCTGATAAGTTTACCCTTCATCGCATCCTGGCCTCCGGCAATAGTTACGCCATAGGTGTCGCGCATGGTTTTAACCAGCTTTTCTCCTTCAATAGAAGCAGGAAGTTTGGCTGCGGTTACCACGTCACTGGCAGCATCAGGAGCGAATAACTCAAGGCCTAAGGCCTTGACTGCAGCGCGGGTAGCATCAGCCATCTTCTTGTGCCTCTGAAAAATATTCTCCAGGCCATCCTGCTGCATCAGTTTTATCGCCTCAGCCAAAGCAATGATTAATCCGATAGCCGGAGTAAAAGGAGTATCGGTTTTATCCAGGGCCTTTTTGGCCTTCTTTAAATCAAAATAATAGCGCGGATTTTTGCAGTCCTCGACCATCTTAAAAGCCTTGGGGCTTACGCTGATAAAACCTAAACCCGGAGGAAGCATTAAACCCTTCTGTGAGCCGGAAATAACCACATCACAAAACCAATCATCGGACTTTAAGTCTATGGCGCCCAGGCCGCTGATGGCATCTACAACCAATACAGCGCTACTCTCTTTAACAACAGCTCCAATACCCTGGATGTCATTAACCACGCCGGTAGAAGTTTCACAATGGGTAGTGAAAACCGCCTTGATCTTAGGGTTAGCCTTTAATACTTTTTCAATTTCTATTGGATCAACTGCCTTGCCCCACTCCACTTTGATCACTTGGCAATTTATTCCATAGGCCTTAGTTATTTCTATCCAGCGCTCACCGAACTTTCCGCCGTCAATACACAAAGCCGTATCTTGCGGAGAGAGCAGATTGCAAACTGCTGCCTCCATAGCGCCGGTTCCGGATGAAGCCAGGATAAAAACATCATTTTTAGTCTGGAATATATATTTTAAACCCTCGCTCACCTCTTTGATAACTTCTTGAAACTGGGGAGTCCTATGATGGATAATCGGCCTGGCCAAAGCCTCTGAAACCTGCGGTGGTATGGGTGTAGGCCCCGGTGTTAATAGATAATTCTTTCTCATGGCAATAACTCTCCTTCAATGAGCAGACGACTTACGCAAGTTATACCAAAGTAAATCGTTAGCAAAGCCGTCTGCGAATTGAACCCAGCACTAATTTCTAAACCTTAATGAATCTTTGAGACGATTCCTAAGATGCGTGCGGGTTTGTCCATATTGTTTATGTTTACGCTTTCTATTACGGGCATCCGCCTCACTGGTACATGCCTAATAATAAATAAGCCTTCTTAATTCCCCATATTGCTTCAAACGGCCATCAACACCAAAAGCCTAACTATAATACAATTTCTTCCACTGCTTATTTTCCAGGCTATACATAAATTAGTGCTGGGTAAATTCGGACATACAAGTTATGTCGGTTATATTTATATGAACAGCTCCATAACTTGTGTGCTCATTTATCTATTTCTTTGTTTTAAATACCTCGTCTACCAAACCGTATTCCTTGGCTTCCTCGGCAGACATGAAATAATCCCGGTCGCTGTCTTTTATTAACCTATCTATTGATTGTCCTGTGTGCGTAGCCATAAGATTGGTAAGGTTATCACGCAGTTTTAAGATCTCCTGGGCATGGCGTGAAATATCCTCGGCAGCCCCCTGCACCCCGCCCCAGGGCTGATGGATCATAATCCGCGCGTTAGGCAGCGAGAAACGCTTGCCCTTAGTACCGGCGCATAATAAAAGCGCGGCCATACTGGCGGCAAGCCCCATACAATAAGTAGCAACTCCGCATTTCACAAACTGTATAGTATCATAAATAGCCAAGCCGGCAGTTACTGAACCTCCGGGCGAATTAATATAGAGATTAATATCTTTAGTAGCATCCTCCATCTGTAAAAAGAGCATCTGGGCCACTACCAGATTGGCCACACCGTCATCAATGGGCGTACCGATAAAAACAATCCGGTCTTTTAATAACCGCGAGAAAATATCATAAGCCCTTTCGTAACCGCGGCTGGTCTGCTCAATAACCATGGGAACCAGCGTCTGATTTTTTATACTCATCTTTTCTACCCTCCTAAATTTGCCCAACTTTACATGTGTCCAAATTTACTCCGCTAGCCATAATCTAATCGCTGACTAGAGGAGTTTACTCAAAGCGCAAGCGGACAAATAAATTTGCCCAACTTTACTTGTATCCAAATTTACTCCGCTAGCCATAATCTAATCGCTGGCTAGAGGAGTTTACTCAAAGCGCACGCGGAGTTATTTTACGGACGCAACACCAACGCAATACCTTACAGGCGTAGGGATTTACTTCGACGCAGTCGAAGCTAAATTGCTATTTATTATCATTTTCCGCCGCCAAGCGGAATGACTTCTCCGACAGCCATACCCTATATTACCTGCTGTCGGAGTAAATATCTGCCCAGATACTTAAACTATGGATATTTAGCCTCCCAATTCGCCTCCTTAAACAAAAACTCCATAACCTTGCGCGGCATATGGTCATCCAGAGGAATATT
>JAHKBC010000053.1 GCA_018825725.1 Candidatus Omnitrophota bacterium | reverse complement strand
GTATTTCGTTCTTTTTTGAATACGTTCTTAATGCCCCAGAAGAATTTCTTTTTTGGTTGCTTGGTTTCCCGCGTTTTCTCCTTAACCCGTATTTCGGGTTTAGCTTCTTTCTTGGTTTCTTTTTCAGTAGACGGTTTTTCTTGAGAGGCCGCGGATGTCTTTTCTTCTTTAACCGTTTCGTCCTTCTTTTTTTCTTTTTTGGTTTTTTTAGGCTTAGACTTAAGCTCTGTTAATTCCAGTATAGCCATCGCGGCATTGTCTCCACGACGAAAACCAAGCTTTATAATCCTTAAGAAGCCCGATGTCTTAGCGGAGAATCTGGGTGCTATATCTTCAAAGAGCAGCTTAACTAAATTATGGTCGCCTAATATTTTAAAAGCCCTTCTTTTGTGAGCAAGATTGTTATTTTTGGCCAGGGTAATTAGTTTTTCCATTAGCGGCCTGACAGCCTTGGCCTTATTGAGAGTTGTAGTTATATGTTCGTAGGTCAGAATGCTTCTGACCAGGCCCTTAAGCGTAGCCTTGTGCCAACTGGTGAAGCGATTTAGCTGGTATCTTTTATTTTTATGTCTCATAGAAACCTCAAAAGTTTATAGACTAGGGTTTTTTAAGCTTCTTTGTATCTACTTGCATATCCAGGCTTAGATTCATACCGGCAAGTAGTTCCTTAATTTCCTGTAGTGATTTTTTACCGAAGTTCTTAAAGCCCAACAATTCTTCCTCTTTCTGTTTAACTAGGTCGGCTATCGTTTTGATATTTGCCTCCCTTAGGCAATTAGAGCTTCTTACGGATAATTCAAGTTCTGAAATAGGCAAACGCAGTTTCTCGTAAAGCGCTATTTCTTCTTTAGACATCTCCGGTTCTTCTTCCTCTTCTTCAGGCAATTGGCCGAAATTTACAAAGGCATCCAAATGTCTTTGTAATATATTGGATGCGTAGAGCAGCGCATCCTTAGGCGTGATTGATCCGTTAGTCCAAATCTCTAGAATTAATTTGTCATAATCGGTTTTCTGGCCCACACGGGTATTTTCTACGTGAAAGTTTACCTTTTGTACCGGGCTGAAGATGGAATCAATTGGTATGGTTCCAATTGCCTGATCATCTCGTTTGTTTAATTCTTGAGTCACATAACCTCTTCCTTTAGCGACCTCCATTTCCATGTAAAATTTGATGTCGTCTGTGATTGTGGCTATATGGTGCTCAGGATTAATAATTTCAACGGACTCATCAGTTTCAATATCCTTGGCTTTTATTGGCCCTTTTGAGTTTTTCTTGATACTGATGCTTTTGGGAACTTTGGAGTGTGAATTCAATACCAGATTCTTTATGTTAAGGATAATTTCTGTAACATCCTCTAGCACTCCGGGTATGGTAGAAAATTCATGCTGTACTCCGTGTATTTTTATAGCCGTAACCGCGCTTCCTTCAATTGAAGAAATCAGTATTCTTCTTAAGGCATTACCTAAAGTTATGCCGTAACCGCGTTCAAAGGGAGCCGCCATAAATTTTCCATAAGTATCAGTACAGCTAGGCTCATCACACTCCAGCTTCTTAGGTAACTGAAAATCTCTCCATTTCATCCCCATTTTAGACGCTCCTTTTGTGTTTTATTTGGAATATAATTCTACAATCAACTGTTCCTGAATCGGCTGCTGAATATCATCTTTTTCTGGTAATCTCAAAACCTTTGCTTTGAGTTCCGCTTGATTCAGCGTGAGCCAGCTGACTAAGGATCTATCTTTTGACATTTCAAGATTCTCTTTGATTTTTTCCCGTGCCTTATCCTTACATTTAATATCAACGGCATCATCTTGAGTTATTAAATAGGAGGGTATATTTACCCGTTTATTATTTACATAAACAAAATTATGCCTGACGATTTGCCTGGCTTGGGCTCTTGATACTCCAAAACCGAGCCGAAAAACTACATTATCCAGCCTTCTTTCTAATAATTGCAATAAGACTTTACCTGTTACGCCTTTGGATTTAGTAGCAGTATGAAAATACCTGCGAAACTGTTTTTCCAAGATGCCATACATCCTTTTAACCTTCTGTTTTTCTCTCAGCTGTACACCGTAATTTGATAGTTTGGCTCTGGATTTTGATTCACCATGTTGACCTGGCGCATAATTTTTTCTAGCCAGGGCGCATTTCGGGGAAGTGCACCGTAAGCCTTTTAAAAATAACTTTTGCTGTTCCCTGCGGCATAACCTGCATACTGCATCTGTATAACGGGCCATCTATGCTATACTCTCCTTTTCTTTTTTGGTCTACATCCATTATGCGGAATCGGGGTTATATCTTTAATGGAGGTTATGGTCAAGCCTGTCGCTTGCAAAGCGCGGATTGCGGATTCCCTACCCGGGCCCGGGCCTTTTACCCAAACTTCAACTTCCAGCAGGCCTAAATCTTTAGCTTTTTTGGCGGCATCGGTTGCGCTGATCTGCGCGGCAAAAGGGGTTGACCTTTTTGAACCGCTATAACCTACAATACCGGGACTCGACCAACAGATTACATTCCCTTGTTTATCGGTAATAGTAATAATGGTATTATTAAAACTCGCCTGAATATGAGCAATCCCTTGGGTAATTCCTTTTAAGAGCTTTTTCTTGGATTTTTCAGCCATTCTTATACACCTCTTATTTTTTATTCATTGCCAATGCGCTTCTGCGCGGACCTTTACGGGTCCTGGCATTTGTTTTGGTGCGCTGGCCCCTTACAGGCAGGCCTTTCTTGTGGCGCATCCCACGCCAAGCGCCGATATCCATCAGGCGCTTGATATTCTGCGAGACCTCTCTGCGCAGGTCTCCTTCGATACGCATGCTATTTTTCTGAATAACTCCGACAATGTGAGATATCTCTTCTTCGGATAATTGTTTGGCGCGCTTTGACGATTCTATCCCAGCCTCTGCCAAAATTTTATTGGAAATAAACTTACCAACTCCGTAGAGATAGGTTAGAGCTATGTCAATTCTTTTTTCTTTGGGAATATCAACACCTAGAATCCTGGGCACCTTAATCCTCCTTAAATTTGAGCCGCGACAGCGGCGAGAATTTACTTCGACGCAGTCGAAGCTACATTTAATTAACCTTGCCTTTGCTTATGTTTAGGATTGGAGCATATAACCCTGACCACGCCCCTTCTCTTTATTATTTTGCAGCGGTCACAGATTTTTTTAATTGATGCTTTTACCTTCACCCCGCACCTTCTTTCTTATTCTAAGACTTTTTTACTTTTATTTTTTAGTAACGGAATCTTTTAGAAGGTGCGGG
>JAHKBC010000052.1 GCA_018825725.1 Candidatus Omnitrophota bacterium | reverse complement strand
GAAGCAGGAAAAAATCTTTTTCTCGATTTATTCAATATTATATATGGCCTTAATGAACAATACAACCAGGCTAAAGAATTAACTATGTCAGTAGTTTGCGATAAATTCCATAAAAATGAGGGCTTCATACTTTCACCGCTAGTTGATAGCTCAATTGGGCTTCTTGCCTGTATAGACTTAAAATACATTGGAAATGTATTCAGGCTAAATAATCTTATGGGCTTAATGAATAAGATTAAAGATGAAAACATGGGTCGGGTTTATCCTAACGGCGCTTTTGACAAAACACCCACTGCCAATGATCGAAAAAAACTAAATAAAGGCGCAGAAGTTGCCAAAGAAATACTTATCCAATGCGGAGTTAGGCCTAAAAGTATTTTTGTAACCCGTCCCAGAGGGGCGCATCCCGGCGGCACAGCAGCAATCGGGAAAGTTGTGGATAAGAATTTAGAAACGCGGATTAAAAATCTTTTTGTTTGCGACGCAAGCATACTACCAGAAGCGCCAGGCCTACCGCCCATATTGACCCTTGTAGCTATATCAAAATGGTTTGTTAAAAATATTTTGGAGAAATAAATGGATATATTAAAACTTATTAAAAAAAGATGCACAACAAGAATATATTTAAATAAAAAGATACCTCACAAAATAATAAATAAAATAATTGAAGCAGGGGTATGGGGACCATCCATACACGGTTTCCAACCTTGGAAATTTATAATAGTACAAAATCGGAAAATAATTAACAGATTTTCTAAAACCATTCTTAGTAAAACTCAAATAACAGAAACTTATGCAAATACTCTAATGACCATTACAGCTAGGACAATTAAAAACGCTGGCACAATTATAGCTATATATAACTCTAGAAATTTTACAAATTTTGCACATCAATTTAAAAAAAGAAACTACACTAAAATATCTGAATTATCAGAAGTTGAAGCCATATCTGCAGCGATCCAAAATATGTTACTTACTGCAGAGACATTAAGAGTTGGTAGCTGTTGGACAATAGTACCATTATTTTACGAACAAGAAATTAATAGAATACTAGATACAAAAGATAGATTATTAGCCATTGTTACATTGGGTTTTCCTGCAGAAAAAGGCAGAAGAACAAAGCGTAAACCTAATAATATAGTTACTAAATATATAGCTTAGAATGCGTAATAGATATGATGCTATTATAATCGGAGCGGGAATTGGAGGCTTAGTAGCTGGATGCTACTTATCTAAACTCGGATCCAGGGTATTAATCATTGAACAACAAAATAAACCAGGAGGATGCTGTACCTCATTTGAAAAAAACGGATATAAATTTGATGTAGCTGTTCACTATTTAGGAGGAATCAATAAAGGAATACTAGGAACTATATTTGATGAGTTGGGGTTAAGGGGTGATTTAAAATTCAATCAATTTGATCCTGTCGATAAAATCATAACACCAAAAATTATAACTTATATAAGAAACAAATCGACTTCTACAATTAAAGAGTTAAAGCACAACTTTTCCAAGGAAAGGAACAATATTGATAAATTCTTTTCTTTTGTATTACATGAAAATATTTATAATATGTATAAGAAGGTAGGTGCTTTAACAACAAAACAATTGCTTGATACTTTTTTTGAAGATAGATGTTTGAAAAGCACTTTAAATGTTACCTTGAGAAACATTGGATTATGTGCAAATGAATCATCTTCACTTGCATTCATTACTCTACTAAAAGATTACATATTAGATCCTGGATACTACCCTATTGGCGGCATGCAAGAATTACCAAATAAATTGGCAGATAAATGCATAAACTTTGGAGGAAAGATTATCTTAAATCATTCCGTAAATAAAATTGTTCTTTCCAATAAAATGGTACAAGGAGTTAGGCTTGATGATGGGCAAGAATTCAAAACCAATACAGTTATCTCAAATATTAATGCAACAGATACATTCTTTAATCTATTAAAAATTAAAACGAGAGAACAAAACATAATAAAGAAACTTGTGCCCTCCCCATCTCTTTTTCTCGTATATGTCGGTCTCAATAATAAATTTAAGATTTCTTCAAAGGCGTCCTATAATATCTGGCCTTTTTTAAGCAATAATTTAAACAGATCTCCTGTTGTTTCAAAAAAAGAGATTGAAAGGGGAAAAGCATCAATAACAACAATAACCTTTCCCTCCCAGCACGATAATTCAGTATCTAAAAAAACAGCAACTATTTTTTCTACTGTAGAGATTAGCAATAAAATATTCTGGGACAAATATAAAAATATATATGCAAATAGTCTAATAAATAAAACAGAGAAAATAATTCCTTTTTTTAGTAATTTTGTTGATTTAAAGATAGTGGCAACACCATATACCTTTCAAAAATACACCTCAAATAAAAATGGCTCCGCATACGGCTGGGCTTCAAATGTTAAACAAATAAGCACAGCATTAATATCTCAGAAAACATCGATACCTGGATTATTTCTAGCTGGACATTGGTCTATGGTCGGAACAGGACAAGGCGGGGTATCAAAATCAGCTTTTTCAGGAAGAAGAGTTGCTAGTTTAATATTAAACGAGAACAAATCTTTAATTAATGAATTTAAGTAATAGTATGAATATTTTTGCTTTTTCATCAATATTAATTATTGTAT
>JAHKBC010000051.1 GCA_018825725.1 Candidatus Omnitrophota bacterium | reverse complement strand
TTGTTTGTTATTTTAATAAAACTAATATATAATACTACATTAACGATTCGGAATTAAAATTACTTCCTATATAAAGATTACGTATTTTTCTACGCTAGGGTAATCTTCTATTAATCGGGATCATATTTTACGTAAATAAATAGATTGTCCGTATAATAAGCCTGGTTATGGTAAGTTTATTTTTTGAACCAAGCCTCGCGTTATAGGTATAATTGTAATTGAGGATCAGAACGGAGGAGGTAAATATGCGCGCACTTAATATAATCATCGGCGTTGTCCTGGTTGTAATGTTTAGCGGATGTGCTAGTCTTCAGGAGGTTGAGCAATTAAAGTCACAGGTTAGTTCTTTAGAGAATAATCTTAAAGATAAGGAAGATGAAAAGTCCCGGCTTGAAGAAAGCCAGAGGCAGATTGAATTTGCCCTTAAGAAGCAGTTGGAAGCAAATTTGGAATTGCGCCAAAAACTTCAGGAAAATAAGGATAAGTTAGAAAAGATTAATCGGCAGATTGAAGAAAGCAGGAGTAAGGCAAGAATGCCTTCAGGAGCAGATATTCAGACAGCTTTGAAGAGGGCTGGATTCTATAAGGGCGAAATAGACGGTAATATAGGCCCGGATACCAAAGAAGCAATTAAAAGATTCCAGGAGATGAATGGTTTAAATCCGGACGGAGTTGTGGGCAGCCGGACCTGGGAGATTTTGTCTAAGTATCTCGCTGATGGCGAAAATTTGAAATAGAGGATTGTTTCTCCTTCGTGGTTAGATAAAAGCAATGTGGATTCAGGAGTAAATTTCTACTGCGTAGAAATTTAGGGGCTGTAGCGCAGCTGGGAGCGCGTTTGACTGGCAGTCAAAAGGTCGAGGGTTCAACTCCCTCCAGCTCCACCAATTTTTTGCGACAAGCAAAAAATTGGTGGATGCCGTAGTGAGCGGAGTGCATACCAGTTCCTGACCAAGCTAGCTTCGCTATCGCGGAGTTTCACTGCATGCGCCTGTGGCGCAATCTTGTGTTCAAATTCTGGTGGCACTCATAATTCGCCGACAACTGGGAATATAGCGAATTAAGCGGAGTGCATACTTTTTCCGACCGCACTATTCTGACTTTTCTTGTCCCCACCTAAGAACAAACTGCAGAATTTAGAGAAGATGTTGAACCCCATTGACTTAAAATCCGGTTATGTTAGAATAAAAAAATGCTTTTAGGAGTGCATGTTTCCAAAGAGGGAAAGATTTCTGAAACGCTTAAGGCGGCGCATGAACTTAGGTGTAATACCATGCAGATGTTTTCTCGTAATCCCCAGCAATGGAATCAGGAGGCCCTGGACTCAAAGGACACGGTAGAATTTGTACGCAAGAAAGCCGCTTATGGAATCAACCCTCTTTTTATCCATGTATCCTATCTTATTAATTTAGCTTCTCCGTTTGCTAAACTATATCACGCCTCAATCAACGCTTATATTGAGGATATCGAAGTTGCCCAGCAATTAAACGCGGATTACATTGTAACTCATATGGGAAGCCATAAGGATACATCTGAAGAGGAGGGAATAGAAAGGTTAATCAAGGCATTAAACACAATAATCACAAAGACTAAGCGTTCTGCGGTAAAGATATTGCTTGAAAATACCTCTGGCGCTGGTTCCTGGCTAGGGTATAATTTTAAGCACCAGCAAAAGATTATTCAGGGCATTAAGGATAAAAACCGGGTCGGGCTCTGCCTGGATACTGCTCATGCTTATAGCGCAGGTTATGATATTGCTACTGAAGCCGGGTTTAAAGGTGTATTGGTTCAAATCGATAAGCTGGTAGGGCTTAAACTTATAAAATTAATCCATTTAAACGATACTAAAGAAAAGCTGGGCCTGCATATTGACAGGCATTACCATATCGGCAAAGGTAACATCGGTATTGAAGGAATGAGGAGGATTATCAATCATCCTAAATTAAGAGATATCCCTTTTATTTTAGAGACTCCTAAAGGTAGTCAAGACGATGATTTGATGAATTTGAAGATGGTCAGGAAATTGAGGCAGGGAGGTTAATTGGCAGAATACAATCATAAAGAGATAGAAATTAAGTGGCAGAGATATTGGGAGAAGAATAAGATTTTTAAGGCCGATGTATCTGCAGATAAGCCAAAATTTTATTCCCTGGAGATGTTTCCTTATCCTTCGGGTAAAATTCACATGGGCCATGTGCGTAATTACACTATTGTGGATGTTTTAGCGCGCTTTAAAAGCATGCAGGGGTTTAATGTAATGCATCCTATGGGCTTTGATGCCTTTGGCCAACCAGCAGAAAACGCGGCCATTAAAAATAAGACCAAGCCTGATGTCTGGACGCATAAGTGTATCCATTGGATGAAAGAAGAACTAAAAAAAATGGGTTTTTCCTATGACTGGAACCGGGAGATTTCTACTTGCGACAGTGATTATTATAAATGGAACCAATGGATATTCCTGAAGATGTTGGAAAAAGGACTGGCTTACCGAAAAGCCTCAAACGTAAACTGGTGTTCTTCTTGTTACACTACATTGGCTAATGAAGAGGTGATTGAAGGTGGTTGCTGGCGATGCCATACTCAGGTTGAGCAAAAGGATCTGGAGCAGTGGTATTTAAAGATTACTGATTATAAAGAGAGGTTGCTTGAGGATTTGGAGCAGCTCAAAGAGTGGCCTCAGCGGGTTATTGCTATGCAGCAAAATTGGATTGGTAAGAGTCAGGGGGTAGATATATATTTTCGCTTAGATGAAAGCAGTAAGACAATTTCTGTTTTTACCACTCGCGTAGATACAATTTTCGGCGCTACTTATGTTGTCCTGGCCCCGGAACACCCTCTAGTTAAGGAGATTATCAAGGGTAGACTTCAGGAAAAAGAGATTTTGAAATTTATCGCTAAAGTAGTCAAAGAGAGTAAGGTTATGCGCTCCAGTGATGATGTGAAAAAAGAAGGAGTTTTTACCGGCAGTTATGCGATTAACCCGGTTAATAACGAGAAGATTCCGATTTGGATTGCCGATTATGTTTTAATGGAATATGGCACAGGCGCAATTATGGCTGTTCCCGCGCATGATCAACGGGATTTTTTATTTGCCAAAGAGCACAAGCTGCCTATGCGTATAGTTATTCAGTCCACAGTCCACAGTCCACAGTCCACGGATGAAATGACCGAGGCCTATGAGGGTGAAGGAGTACAGGTTAACTCCGGACAGTTTAACGGTCTGGCTAATCAGCAAGCAAAAATAAAGATGGCCCAATGGATGCAAGAACAAAGTATTGGGAAAATCCAGACCCATTGGCGCCTGCGCGATTGGTTAATCTCGCGCCAGCGTTATTGGGGCACGCCTATTCCGGTAATTTATTGTAAAAAATGCGGCATAGTTTCTGTGCCCTATAAAGATTTGCCGGTAGAGTTACCTAAGGATGCGCCTTTCACCGGAGAAGGCGGAAGCCCTTTGGGAAAGGTTAAAGAATTTGTCGAGGTTAAATGTCCGATTTGCCATGCTCCTTCCCGACGGGAAACTGATACCATGGCCACCTTCTTTGACTCCTCATGGTATTTCCTGAGGTTCTGTTCTGCTAATTATTCCCAATCTCCTTTTGATACAATTGAAGCTAAATACTGGATGCCGGTTGACCAATACATCGGCGGTATAGAGCATGCTATCCTGCATTTATTGTATTCGCGTTTCTTTACCAAATTTTTTAAGGATTTGGGTATGATAGATTTCTCTGATAAAGGCGGGTCTGCTGATACAGGAGATGAGCCTTTTACCCGTTTACTTACCCAGGGCATGGTCTTAAAAGACGGCGAAGTAATGTCTAAGTCTCGGGGCAATATTATTGATCCCGATTCTATTATTACTAAATATGGCGCGGATACCTTAAGGTTGTTTATCCTTTTTGCCGCTCCTCCGGAAACAGAATTGGAGTGGGATGATCGGGGCATAGAGGGTGCCTATAAATTCTTGAACCGTGTCTGGCGTATTCATGATAATCTTTGCGCCGATTTTTCTAAAGAGAAGGCGGGGTCCCGCCATAGCGTAGGAGATGCTCGGCGGGAAAAAGATGAAGTTGGGCTATTATTGATGAAAGTAATGCACAAAACAATTAAGAGGGTTACTGAGGATATAGAGCATTTTAAATTTAATACGGCTATAGCGGCCCTTATGGAATTTGTAAACGCCATCTATCGGCATGGAGCAGACAGGAATGTTTTTACTAATTTGATTATTATGCTCTCTCCATTTACTCCGCATTTCTCAGAGGAGCTCTGGGAGGTATTGGGAAATAAGGGGACTATTACAAAGGCCCCCTGGCCAAAATATAATCCTGAATTCTTGCTTGAGTCTAGAGTAACTATTGTGGTGCAGGTAAACGGTAAAGTACGTTCACGCATGGACATCAGCGTTGAGATTGCCGAGGTAGAGCTGCGTAGTCTAATTCTTGCTGATGATAAGCTCAAGCCCTGGCTCCAAGATAAGCCCATCCGTAATTTTATTTACATCCCCAAGAAGCTGGTGAATATCGTAATTTAATTCTCTTGCCTTATTAGTAAAAAATCCGGTTAGAAAGCCCTAAATATTGCGTCTATTATAAATAGACGCGCCCTGTTTGGCCGTCCCTATCAAAGAAGGATTATAGGTTTATTGCCGATAATAAGGGAGGGGTTATGTTTTTTCTTACCGAGCAGGAAAAAAGAGCCGTAATCTTCCTTATCATTATCTGTCTACTTTCAATAGGAGTAGATTTATTCAGGAAAATAAATTTATTGCCGCAAAGAATAGAGATGTTTACTAAAAATATTGGGAAATTTAACCTTAACCAGGCAGGCAAAGATGAACTTTGCGAGGTTCCCGGTATAGGCGAGAAACTGGCTGAAAGAATCATCTCTTACCGTAGAGAGAATGGGAGTTTCAAGGATATCGAGCAATTAATGAATATCAAAGGCATAACCAGGTTCAGGTTTGATAGATTAAAAGATTCCTTGATAATCCGATAAAATGCAGCATTCTTTATTTTGGCTGGCTATTCTTTTTGGCCTGGGTATAACTGTGGCCAGATTCTTGAGCGCGTCATGGGTGGTAGTTTTTGTACTCCTTTCCTGTATAGTCATAATCCTGACTTTAGTAATAAAAAGAGCCTTAATTTCCAACTTCTTGTCTTTTGTATCCTTCTTTCTTTTGGGGGCGCTAATTTTTATGAATTACGCGTATTTACCCAGAAGGCATATCAATAATATAATACGAGAGTATAAAAAGGGTTGCTTTATCATAAAAGGAATAATTTTTGACCAGCCACTGGAGAAGAGGGGAAGAGTTTATTTTCTATTAGATACCTTGGCTACCGGGAGGGATAATTATGCATTAACTAGTTGCGGGCTTATCCGAGTCTGCTTAAGGAATAAAATACGCCTTCAATATGGAGACGAACTTGTTTTGAAGGGTAGATTGCGCAGGGCAAACTTTTTATATAGCCGCCGTCCCATTTTTTTGTTTAATGTTGAAAAAAGCTCTGATTGTGAAAAGTTAGGTTCTCACGGTGGATTTTGGGCTAAAAGGTTTATTATAACCTCTCAAGGAAAGATAAGGGAGCTTCTCTTAAGAAAAATGTCTCCCGTGGCAGGGGCAATTTTGCAGGCTATGGTTTTGGGTGATAGAAGGGGTTTGCCCTGGCATGTGAACAGATTAATGATGAAATCCGGCACTCTGCATATTCTTGTAGTCAGTGGTTTTCATGTCGGGATAGTCTATTTCTTCCTGGAATTATTTTTAAAGATCATTGGGATAAAAAGGCGCGCGCGGCTGTTAATTGTTCTTCCTTTTTTAGTTTTTTATTGTTTGGTTACCGGCGCATCTGTGCCGGTGGTAAGGGCTACGGTAATGTGCATATTTTTTATCCTGGGAGCGTTTACGAATAGGGAGCCGGATATCTATAATTCTCTGGGGCTGGCAGCCCTATGCATACTCTTGTATAATCCCGGACAATTGTTTGATATCGGGTTCCAGCTTTCCTTCTCTAGTGTTTTAGCCATAGTCGCTTTTTATCCTCGGCTAAAAAAAATCTTTCAGTCAGATAAATTGAAGCCCAGGGTTCTAGGGTGCCTTGCAAACTCGGCTTTAATTTCATTCTCAGCCTGGTCTGTAACCAGCATACTTATTTTTTTCTACTTCAAGGTATTCAGCCCTGTAACCGTAATAGCTAATATGATAATAGTCCCCCTGGCCTCTTTTATTATTTTGGCTGGTTTCGGGTTATTGTTCGTGGCATTTGTTCTGCCTTTTTTGACCCTACCTTTTGTTACTGCGATTGAACTGATAGTTCTTGTCCTGCTTAAGGTTAACAGTCTTTTAATAGAACTTCCCGGCGCCTACTTTTTATTTTAGTGTTCCTGTAGCTAGCCTTTAATTCAATTGACAAAACATATGCCTTATGTTAAAGTTAAAAATACCATGAAAAAGACAATTATTATTTTAATCGTATTATTTGGTTTGACTGTTAATCCTGCCTATAGTTATTGGCTCTGGACACCTAAATCCGGTAAGTGGGTTAATCCTAAGAATGAGCCTAAGCCTGATCCCAAGGGTCAGTTCGAGCACGCCAAGGGTTTTTATAGCGGTAAAAAATACGACCAAGCCAGAAAGGAATTTAAGAAACTCCTCAAAAGCTACCCTAAATCCCTGGAAGCTTCAGAGGCGCAATACTATTTGGGCTTAATTGATGAAGAACAGAACCGGATCTACGAAGCCTACCTTGCTTACCAAAAGGTTATTGATACGTATCCATTCTCGGAGAGAATTGGCGAAATAATCCAGAGAGAATTCAAGATCGCCGAATCTTTTATATCGGGCCAGAAACGCAAGGTTTTAGGGATTATCCCTGTAGAAAATCCGGCAATTGAGATTCTGGGTAAGATAGTAGAAAATTCTACTTACGGACCATTTGCTCCTCATGCTCAATATAAATTAGGACTGGTTTTGAAGGGCTATTTACGTTATTATGAGGCTGAAGAGGCCTTTGGTAAGGTTATCAAGAATTATCCAGGTAGCGAATGGGCGGGTGCGGCGGAATTCCAACTTGCCTCTGTACAGGCGGCTTTGTCGCGCGGCTCAGATTATGACCAAGGGGCAGCCGAGGCAGCTAAGGATAAGTTTGAAGCTTTTGTCAAAGAGCATCCAGAAGCTATTCTTTCCGAGGAGGCGAAAAAGAATATAAGTCAGCTCAAGGAAAAAGAAGCTGAGAGTAATTTTAACATTGCAAGATTCTATGAAAAGCAGAAGCAGGATCAATCGGCCCGGCTCTACTATATGGGTATTATCAACAACCAGCGGGAGAGTACGTGGGCGGTAAAATCCTTTGAGCGACTGCGGATTATGGAGAAGAAGAAATGAACAAAGCCGCTTTTTTAAAGAGGAGTCTTTTATCACTAGTTACCAGTTGTTTTTTACTAGTTACTTTTTTTTCCGGTTGCGGCTATACTACCCGTTCTCTAGTCTCGACTAAATTCCGCACCATCTACATTAAACCTTTTGTGAATAAAATCGATATAACCCAGGAAATAGATACGGGCAATAAGTATAAAATTTACCGTCCTGCCTTGGAGACTGAAATAACCAGGGGCACTATCAATAAATTCCTTTTTGACGGAAATCTTAAGCCTGTTAATTCCGAATCCTCAGATGTCGTTTTAAGCGGGGAGTTAGTTGATTTTCGGCGTGAGCCAGTACGCTGGACCAGCGATAATAACGAAGTAGAAGAATATAGGGTTTTGGTTGCAGTGAATTTGGAGCTTTGGGATAACCGGGAGAAAAAAGTAGTCTGGCAGGAAAACAGCTTTACCGGAGACTCTACCTACTATACGAGTTTTGCCCCCGGAAATGTAGTAAGAAAATCCGAAAATACCGCAGTCACTGATGCGGTTACGGATCTTGCCCGCCGCATTGTTGAACGCACAGTAGAAGAATGGTAAAGAATGACCCTTTTGTTTATATCTTCACAGGAGAAGATGCGAGCTCCAAGGATCTTCAACTTGCCCGCCTAAAGGATAAATACCTCCCGGGAAAAAACCGCTCCTTTAATTTGGATACCCTCTACGCCGGAGATAAAGACCTTACTTTAAAAACTCTTCAGGAAAAATTGCTTTTTCTGCCGCTTAATTCATCGCATAGGATAGTTTTAATTAGAAATGCCCAGAACTTAAAAAAAGAGCTCCGGGAATTTATTATTTTATATGCGCGCCAGCCCAATACAAAGGTGCTCTTGGTAATGGATTTGGATAGGTACGACCCGCGGGATGATTTTATAAAAAATATCTCAGCCTATGCCCAGGTTTCGCGTTTTAACCAGGCATATCAGCCTAATATTTTTGAGCTAATCAGGTTAATAGGCTTGAGGCAAGCCGCCAACAGCCTCAGGGTTTTACATCAGCTTTTAGCGCAAGGAGAAAGGGCGGAATGGATTTTAGGGGCGTTGAGGTCAAATTGGGAACGCTTAATTGACAACCCGCAGGAATTAAAGAGAAAGATTGCTTATTTACTTAAGTGTGACCTGGCAATTAAGAGAGGAAGGCTGAAGCCGTCCTTTGCCCTGGAAAAATTAATTATTAGTTTATGCGGATTTAGACAGGCTCTTGGCTAAACGGCTTTTTTTACGGCTAGCCAGATTAGGGTGAATAACCTTTTTCTTGGCGGCTTTATCCAGTACCGAAAAGACCTTTACCAGGAAGCTTTTTGCTTCACTG
>JAHKBC010000050.1 GCA_018825725.1 Candidatus Omnitrophota bacterium | reverse complement strand
GTAGCAGATTTGGATGCCTATTCAAGTAAATTAAAGGCAGTTGTTGTGGATAAAGATGAAATTCCTTCTCTAATTGATGAATTGCCTATTTTGATGGTTGCGGCTTGTTTTGCCAAAGGGACTACTATCTTTAGGTCTGTTAGTGAGTTACGCGTGAAAGAAACAGATCGAATTCTATCTTTAATGAAAAATCTTAAAAAAATGGGCGCATGTATACGGGTTGTTAAGAATAAGGGCGTAGAGGATATATTAGTGCAGGGGGTGGGTAAGTTAAAGGGCGCATATATCAATAGTTTTGGCGACCATCGTACAGCCATGAGTATGATAATCGCAGGCTTGTGCGCCAAAGGTAAGTCTAGCCTCGAGGGGGTAAGTTCTGTAAATAAGTCCTTTCCTGAATTCCTTGATTTTGTCAGAAAAATAACAAAATAAAGTTGACCGATCCGGTATTCTGTGGTAGTCTTAGGACAATTAGCCTAACCTTTCGTTTTACATAGGTTTTAATCCCAGAAAAAACCACACCAAGGTTATTAAAAGGAGACAAAGAGATGAATAAGATCAAGCTAATCATTAGGAATATAGTAAATTATTTTTTTAGTCTATTTTCTAATGATATGGGTGTAGATTTGGGCACAGCTACTACCTTGGTCTATGTTAAGGGTGAGGGTATAGTTATATCTGAACCTTCTGTGGTTGCAATAGAAAGAGGAGGTTCGACAGTTTTGGCGGTGGGTGAAGAGGCCAAGAGAATGCTCGGACGTACTCCGGGGAATATAATTGCTATTCGGCCGATGAAAGATGGTGTTATTACTGATTTTGAGGTCACCGAGGCAATGTTAAGGTATTTTATTAGAAAAGCCCGCAAGCGCCGGTTTCAGCTCAATCCGCGTATTTTAATTGCAATACCTTCAGGTATTACGGAAGTAGAGAAGAGGGCGGTTATTGAATCAGCTGAGCGCGCGGGTGCAAGGGCTGCGTATTTAATCGAAGAGCCTTTTGCTGCCGCTATTGGGGTTGGGTTACCTATTCAAGAGCCCATAGGAAATATGATTATAGATATTGGCGGCGGTACTACCGAGATTGCGGTAATTTCATTAGCAGGTATAGTTTTCTCCAAGTCCATACGTATTGGCGGTGACGAAATTGATCAGGCTATAGTAGAGTATTTAAAGAAGACCTATAACCTGATGATCGGTGAGCGTACCTCAGAAATGATTAAGATTAAGATTGGGTCAGCATATCCCCTTCAGGAAGAATTGACCATGGAAGTAAAGGGCAGGGATTTAGTAGCTGGATTGCCTAAGGCTATTACTATTACCTCCGAAGAGATTCGTGAGGCTTTACGCGAACCTTTAATGGCTATTCTTGAAGTAGTAAAAGTATCTTTAGAGAGAACGCCACCGGAATTATCTGCGGATTTAATAGAACAGGGTATTGTTATGGCAGGAGGCAGTTCGCAATTAAGAGGCTTGGATAAACTAATATCCGAAGAGACTGGTTTGCCGGTGCATATAGCTGAGGAGCCTACTACTGCGGTTGTCCGCGGTACGGGTAAAGCCCTGGAAGATACGAAGCTTCTTAAAAAAGTCACTGTAAGTATAAAATCAGAGATGCATTCCTACTAGGAATTTTTGCTTTTTTATAGAATGTGCTTAGGCTCAAGAAGAAAAAAATAATAATTCCTTTAGCAGCCCTCTGTGTACTTGTTGGAGTATCTGCTTTTATCCCCATTTTTAGAAATTCGATATTAGTTATTTTTAGGTTTCCCCTAAATGTTTTGAGTATCGCTCGCAGTGAAATAAAAGGAATATTTTTTTACCGTAAGGCAAAGCTTGAGAACGAAAGGTTAATACGCCAGATAAGCCTTTTTAATCAAAAACTCAATAGAGCTAATGAAGCATTTTTAGAAAATCGCCGCCTCAATGCACTCCTCTCTTTAAAAGAAAACTCAAATTTTAAATGTATTGCCTCAAGAGTAATAGGACGCGATCCGGATAATTGGAGTTCTATTGTTATTATTGATAAGGGTACTTCCAGCGGTATACGCAACAGTTACTCTTGTGTCAATTTTTTAGGTTTAGTT
>JAHKBC010000049.1 GCA_018825725.1 Candidatus Omnitrophota bacterium | reverse complement strand
CTGGTTCAAGCTTCCTTAGCGCTGGGCATATCGAATACAGGCTTTCGCCGGGATTGCGGCAATGGTTCTATGATAATAGCCGGGGCGCAACAGCGCGCGTGAATTCAGACACCATGCCGGTTTTAGTCTGGCAGATGTTGGCTTTCTGGAATAATAAGTTTTCGCCATCTATATCGGGAGTCTTGAAATTTCTGGGTAATCTTAATGTAGGGCAATTGATAATCGGATTATTTATTTTGTTCCTTATTTTATTCAAATTATCTTACAAAAGAAGAAGCGTTAAGTTCAGCGTCTCATATACAATTTTTACTACAGGTTTTTTGGGGATGATTTTGAGCCTGGGTTTATTGCTTAATTTTCAGATTGTTTATGGCTACCTATACCATCAGATTGGCTTACTGATTGGTTTATTTATGTTAGGGGCAGGGCTAGGAAGCCTGGCGAATAGCTCCTTTTTGTTAAGAATAAAGGATAGCCTGAAATTATTAATGGGAATTGAGGTATTGGGGGTTTTATTTGCTTTGTCGCTGGCATTATCGGCATCCTCACTCCAGGCCAATCTTTTAGTTATGTATTTATTCTTTTACCCTGCTTTTGTTATTTCCGGATTTATTGTAGGGTTAGAATTTCCCTTGGCGGCTAAAATATATTTGCAGTACGGGCATAAGCCGGCAGAAACATCCGGTTTGCTCTATTTTTTTGATCTTTTAGGAAGTAGCTTAGGAAGTGTTTTGAGCTGTGTATTATTTATTCCCCTCATAGGCCTATTTAATACCTACCTTGTAGCCGTAATTCTGAAATTAACCAGCATTTTCATGCTTTATCTTTATACGCGTAAAGGCGCTAAAATCCTTTGACAAAAAAAGCAATTTAATATATATTAGTACTCTCGTAATAAACATAAAGCAAGGTTGGCTCGAGTCAGGTGAGTTAATATTTATGGGGGTTAAACGGATATGGCTAAGATGACTTTAAGGGATGTGGATTTAAAGAATAAGATTGTATTGATGCGGGCGGATTTTAACGTCCCCCTGGATGATAAATTAAATATAACCGATGATACCCGGATAAAGGAAACTCTGCCTACTATACGATATATATTGGACAAAGGGGCCAAAAGGCTGATTTTAATGAGCCATCTTGGCCGTCCGGACGGGAAAAGAGTGGATAAATATAGCCTTAAGCCTGTTGCCCAAAGGCTTAAAGGCCTTCTTGGAGAGAATGTAAAATTCTTAGACGATTGTGTGGGACAAAAGGTAAAAAAAAGCGCCGCCCAGGCCAAGGAAAGAATAGTGCTTTTAGAAAATCTGCGTTATCATTCGGAAGAGGAAGCCAATGACAGCGTTTTTGCCAAAGAGTTATCCTCTTTAGGCGAAATTTTTGTCAATGACGCCTTTGGTACTGCTCATCGGGCGCATGCTTCTACGGCAGGTATAACTAAATATTTGAAATCGGTTGCCGGTTTTCTTCTGGAAAAGGAGATAAAATATCTTGGAGATGCTTTGCAGGATCCGCAAAGGCCATTTGTAGCCATACTTGGCGGAGCCAAGGTTTCCGATAAGATCGCGGTTATTGATAACCTGCTGGTTAAGTGCGACGCAATTTTAATCGGCGGCGGGATGAGTTATACTTTTCTTAAAGCCCAAGGTAAAAATATAGGTAATTCCAAGCTGGAAAAGGATAAATTGGAGCTTGCCAAGAGTATTTTAGATAAGGCCAAGGCTGTAAATAAAGAGATAGTTCTTCCTGTAGATAATATAGTAGTGGATAAGATTGATGCTGACTCTAAGAGCGAATTGGTAGGAGATAATATTCCTGATGGTAAAATCGCTGTTGATATCGGGCCCGAAACAATAGCCCTTTTTAAAGATAAATTAAAAAATGCCCGGACTATTGTCTGGAATGGCCCTTTAGGTATATTTGAAATGGATGCTTTCAGTAAGGGCACTAAAGAGATAGTAGAATTTATTGCGCATCTTAAGACAACCAGTATAATCGGAGGCGGAGATACAGCTGCTGCAGTTAGTAAATTCGGGATGCAGAGTAAAATGTCTCATGTATCTACGGGTGGCGGCGCAAGCCTGGAGTTCTTAGAAGGTAAGGTTTTGCCGGGTATCGCTAGTTTGACTGATAAATAATGAGAAAAACTATAATTGCCGGTAACTGGAAGATGTATAAGACTATACCTGAGGCCATTGAGTTGGTTAATGGCCTAAAAAGGTCTTTGTATGATCTGGATCTGGACATTGTAGTTTGTCCTGCTTACACAGCTTTGAGCGAAGTAGCAGAGGTCATTGCTGAGTCTGATATTAAGCTTGGGGCCCAGGATCTATACTGGCAGGAGGAGGGCGCGTTTACGGGTGAGATCTCTTGCGCCATGCTTAAGGATGCCGGTTGCAGTTATGTGATTATTGGGCATTCTGAGCGCAGGCAGTATTTTCATGAGACCAACGAGTCAGTAAATAAAAAGCTTAAAGCAGCTTTAAAGAATGGCCTTTTGCCTATTTTTTGTATCGGTGAAACCCTGGAAGAAAGGGATGGGCAAAAGACTTTTGATGTTCTTAGTGACCATATTGAGAATGGATTAAGAGGTATTGATAAAGATGATGTTGCGCGGGTAGTCATTGCTTATGAGCCGGTTTGGGCTATAGGCACCGGGCGTACGGCAACATCCCTGCAGGCGCAGGAAGCG
>JAHKBC010000048.1 GCA_018825725.1 Candidatus Omnitrophota bacterium | reverse complement strand
TATATATATGCCACATTTGGCTTGTGCTTGATTGGTTTTGTAGTTGGATTGTTTATCTCGTTTAAGCCAAAACTAGCAATAGAAATCCAGAAGAGATTCTATCTTTTAATAAACTGGAAGATAGAGCCGGTGAATTTGATCAAAGAAATAAGGAATACAGTCATTATGGGGGGTTTTTTATCGGCCATCTGTTTGATGATGGCCATTTACGCATTTTTTGCAGTTAGGATTTAATACATATATCTCGCTTATTTTATCTTGATAAGCCGCGGGAGTAGCATTAATTTAAAGTCAATATTGCCATAAATAACCTCAAGAGGAGGCAGATTATGAAGAGACAGGTGTTTCTTGTGGCCATTGCTATAATGCTTCTAGCTTGCTTCGTTATCTTCAAATACGCGCTTATTTTAAATAATCAGAATAACACTTTGATCAGGAATATAGATGATTTGCAAAAACAGGTGTCATTCTTGACAGAGAAGATTGAATCTGATAAATGGAGTGACAAATTGAATGTGTTGATAGAGGAGAACAAATTGCTTAAAGTTCAAATAGAGAAGCTTTCACAGCAATTAACAGGCTTTGTCAGCAAAAAAGAAGAAAACAAGCCTCTTTTGAAGCAGCGAGGTAATAAAGGTTATATAATACGCAAGAGGTGATTTTCTGAATCCGCTTTTGTTAGAGCCTGCCCATTATAAATATTTCTCACAACAACTAGGTCTGTGTAATGAATGGGAAATCCGCAGCTGTTAAGGAGTTTTTTAAAACCACAACCAGAAAACAATTTTTGTGGATTATTATATTTTATCTTGCTTTTTCTCTATATCTATTAAATAAGTATCAATATCAAATTAATACTGACAATATAATCTTTATCATTATTGCCAGGAAATATCTGCAAGGGGAATTTTTTAAAGCCATAAACTCTTTTTGGCAGCCGCTGATGTCTTGGCTATTGGTTCCGTTTTTGGCCCTTCCAATCAAACCCCTTTTAGCCTCCAAGTTTCTTTCTATCCTTATAGGTTTGTTTACCTTATGCGGTTTAAGGAAATTATCCTTTAATCTGGAGATCTCTGGCCAACTAAGGGGTTTTATCATGTTTTTTTTTGCGCCCCTAATAAGCTGGCATGCTTTAAGTATATCTACAGCAGACCTGCTTTCGACCGGTATTATAATTTATTATCTGACTGTTGTCTTTGATGATACCTATAAACGAAATTACCATAAAGCCACCTTGTGTGGCTTGCTTGTAGGGTTGGCCTCTCTTGCCAGGGAGTATAATTTGAGTTTTTTCATTCTGCATTTTAGCTTAATAAATCTTATATATTATTTTAAGGCTATATCAAAAGAGGCAAAAAAAAGGATATTAATCAATACCTTGGTCGGTTTTCTATCCTGTTTTTTTATATATGGCTCCTGGGTTGCCGTCAGAAGCAGCAAATACCATAAGTTATTAATTTTTCCTACGGCAAGCTATAGCTTTGGCTTTATAAAGCCGGATTCAAAAGGGCAGATATTTGAATATGGAGGATTCATCCGCCAATCCGATGACGCGGAGATATATTGCACTGATGAGTATTATTTTCGTGATACCCAAAAATGGCATTGGAGCCCTTTTAAGTCAAGAAAAGATTTAATCTACGAAATAAAAAATATTTTTAAGAATGGCGGTATATATTTTATGGGTGTCTTAAGAAATCCGCTTTCTTTTCTAGGGTTAATTTATATTATCTGGAGCCTGTTTTTTCTTATCAAGAGACCATTTAAGGTAAACGAGAAGCTGTCTTTATTCATGCTGACTATCGTCCTTTATCCTCTGGGGTATTTATTTATCATGATGCATAATAGGTATGTACAGGTCAGCCATTTTCTTTTAATTATGGCCGGTGGCCAAGCCCTAGGCATCATATTGAGCCATAAATTCCTTAATAAAGCAAAAAGGCTGGCAATATTAATAATTATATTTATTTTTATGCTTATACCGATTTTTAGAGATGCTTATTCCAAGCCTAATATCGGTAAAGAGTTTTATGATTTGAGCGAGCAGGGAAGCTCGTATTACGAGTTTAAAGAAAAAAAAATAGCCAGCCAGCACGGGGCCTGGCAAGAGGGTTTCTTTTTGTCATTTTATTGGGATTCCAAATATTTTGGCCAGTCTCCGGAAGAGATATCAGATGAGCAACTTTGGTTTGAACTGAAAAGTTTTAATATTGATTACTATTTAGTTAAGGGGGTTTCCAATAATAATCTTAAAAATCTTGTTTTGGAGAGAAAATTAGGCATTTTATCACTCTATAAGGTTTTAAAATAACTTAAATTCCATTCTTTCTAAATACAGTAAAAGTCTGGTCAAACTCTAAATAACCCCTACCGGGTAGAAATTTATAGGCCATGATCTTGTCAGAGACGTCAAATATTTTAGGTATATGATAATAAGTTTCCAGTAAAATAGGTGTATCTTTTTTTACCTGCTCGATCTCGTGTGGTCTTAATACCAGCCAGTCCGGTTTTAACTCTTCTATTAGCTGCCCAAAGGATTCTTTGATTTTAATCTTTTTTCTGGCTAGGATCATTTCCGGTGAAGAAAGGCCAGGCCAATCATACATCTTTAATTGCGAATAAAATCCGATATACCCCAAAGGCTCCAGGAATACCGTATCTTTGCTTGTATTGGCGTGACCTTTAAGCCATAAACCTATATTCTTGCGGTGTCCTGTTTCGATTATCTCTTGTTGTAGGCGTAGCTGGTAAGCTCCGGCCAAAAATAAGAAAAGACTGATTAAAAATATTCCAGAGGCTATAGCGTAAGAAATAATCTTTTGAGCAGATGCAAGCCATTGATTTAAAAAATAACTTCTAGCTATTGCCTGTTGGATAATACCGGATAGCACAATTATAGTTAGAAGGGTTACGCTGGGTATATACCAGGGGGCAACGTTGGCAAAATAGGTCAGATATAAATGGCCTAACCAGGTAGCAAAGGAGATTGCCCGTATCTGGGGTTTGGCAAAGGGGAGAATCCAATAGTAGGCAGCAATAAATGCGAGGGGTTTACTGAAATACCATGGTAAACCGCCCCAGTCTCCGTAAGAATACCAGGGGGGCATGAAAGTAGGATATAGTGATTTCAAGCTTGAATAAAAGTATCTGAATCCAAGTTTTGAGATAGAATCCATACCAGACTTAAGCAATAAAGGAATATTTTCCGGGCTGAATGCGGTATTTAAACCTTTGGCAATGACTGTATGGGGAACAATTGTTTTATAGTAACTCCATGTCCAGATAGTCCAAGGCAGGTATAGGACCAGGAGTATAAATCCGGCAAAAAAGTAAATCTTGACGAGATGCGTACGGGACCTGGTTTTGCCTAATACCGGATAAAATAATAAATATCCCAGCGCCAATCCTATGATGTAAACAAATCCATCAGGTCTTGTCCACATTAACCCTGCCCAAGAAGCTCCGAGAGCCAGGGAGGGGGCAGTAATAGTTTTCCCCATGGTATAAATAATACAGGCAATAAAGAATACCATAAAAGCAGTTTCCATGCCGTTTACGCTAAAATCGACAATGCCGATATTTATTCCGAACATGCCCAATAAAAATAATTTCGGAATTGTATATAACGAGTGCTGTTTAGATATTCTGGTTAACAAGATAGCTGTGAAGCCTAGCAGGCAGCATCCGATTATGCGGAAAAGCCACAGGACAAGCCCATCCGAGCGGTTAAGAGTGATTATATTGAGAAAGGCCGGAATTAGCGTTCCCAGAGGAGAAGTAAAGGCGTGGATTCTTTGGCCGACAGTAAAGACAAGTCCATTTCCCGTGGCCAGATTTTTGCTGCAACGGTAAGTAATATACCAATCTTCCCAGGCATGTTTTGTATATATTGCAAACACCAGAGTTATGGCAAAGATAATCAAGAATACAGCAATGTATTTTTTAGTTTTTTGAATAAAAAAGAAGTACTAGCTACGCTTAAAGCTAATTTTACAATAAATAGAGGGTGATGTAAAAGTTTATTTAAATGTTTAGGCTACATAAATTATTTGATATTTTTAAATAAATTAGATTCAAAGAACCTAATCGTCTGAATCTTTCTCTCTGAATGACTTGTGCCCGCTCTATCATATCTATCAGCGGATTGGATATCTTACCCATATACCCGGCAATCATATTGGGATTACAACGGTAGGCTTTTTGAGTATCGGTGGGTAGCCGCTAGGGGCAGGAATTCATCGTTTTGTTTATACCAATAAAGAGTATTCTCAATATAGATTCTTTGATATAATAAAATTAAATCAGCGTATGTGCTAAATAAAAGTAAAATCCACAATGCTTAAAAATACCCCCTTTGACATTGAAACTTCATCTCGGCAGAAAATAATCCTAATAATACTTGGAGTATTCTTGGCTTTGATTTTAATTGAGACGGGGTTACGCTTGAGGGGGTTTATTATTCTTTCTTTACAGGAACGCAGAAACAGGTTTTCTCTTATGCAAAGAGGAGCTTATCGCATTATGTGCTTGGGAGAATCTACTACCATAGGGCAGTATCCTCGTTTTCTTGAGAATATGCTTAATCAGCGTAACATAGGCATAAAATTCAGCGTGATAGATTAAGGCATCTCCAGGATTACTACAGAGGCTATATAAAAGAGAATTGAATCTAATCTCGACACATACCATCCAAATATGGTTATTGTTATGATGGGGGTTAATGATTGGGGGGGCACACATGCCTTTTGAAGATATTTCTGATTCAAAGGCAATAAATTTTTTAAAATCCCTTAAGGTTTATAAATTAACCAGGTTTCTTTGGTTGCATGTTATAACTAAGCTAAAAGAGTTAGGGCTGTATCAATCAATCAAGAGAATCAACCAATACAATCCCCCTCGAAATATAAAATTAGAGCAGGTATATGCAGAAAAGAAAGTTACCACGTTAAACGAAGAATTATTAAGATTAAAGAAAGCCATAGAGCTCAACCCCGGAAACGACAGGGCATATGTTGAATTAGGAAACATTTATTGCACCCAGAATAAGTTCTTTGAAGTTC
>JAHKBC010000001.1 GCA_018825725.1 Candidatus Omnitrophota bacterium | reverse complement strand
TTATATAGTTATTTAAAAGCTACAAAGTATCGGATTGGTATTTTGGTTAATTTTGGTAGCGCTCAGTTGGATATCAGGCGGCGTATTTACGGGTAAATCTGTGTTAATCCGTGAGAAAATCCGTGAGAATCCGTGTTGAATAAGAGAAAGGATTAAACAAAATGAGCAAATTATCAATCGTTAAAGAATTCTGGGATTTTTTGAAGGTGCGTAAGCGTTGGTGGCTTACCCCGATTGTTGTAATGCTTCTGTTATTGGGGTTATTAATATTTTTTGCCCAGTCATCGGCTGTGGCGCCTTTTATTTACACCTTGTTTTAAATAAACTTTATAAGGAGAGTCAATGAAGAAGTCAATTCTCATTATTCTATGTATATTATTGTTGGTAATAAGTATATCTTTTTATTTTAACAATAATGTTGGTTCTGCTATACAGCTGGTAGCCAAAAACACTAAAATCAATAATGCTGCGTTGGTTTATCGCGTCTATGTTTTTGGGATCTTTGCGTTGGCAAAGGCAGTATTTGAGCCCGTAACCATTGAGGATTTTGGTGGTAGAAGAGTATATCATTTGCAGCTTAAAGCTGCTGCTTTGGATATCTTTCAGAAGTATTTAAAACTTGAAGCTCTTTTGGATTCCTATGTGGATATGGATACCGGAAATCCTGTTTACTTTAAGCAGAAGGTAATTTCTCCGGGTGGTGAGGCAAAGGATAAAGAGGTAGTTTATGACCAGGAGAATCTGGTTATGACTATCAGGGGAGAAAGGCGCCAGATAATGCCTGACACCAAAGACCCATTGTCTGCCATATACCAAATCCGGCGCATGAATCTGGATAATTTAAAGGAATTAGAGATGAATATTAATACTAATCAAAAGAATTATATCCTTAAAGGTGCCGTGGTTAAAAAAGATGTTTTAATGGGTAAGGATAAATTTGAACTCTTTGTTGCCGATGCCGGAATAAGGCGAAGGGACAAAAATCTTTATCATCAATCCAAGCTGAATATTTCTCTAATTAACCACAATAAAGAGAATATCCCAATCCTGGTTAAGGTCTTTGCCAGTGGTTTCTATGTCAGCGCAAAATTAGTTGAGATAAAATGAGTGATATAAATAATACAGGAGAGAGGATACTTCTGGAAAAAGAAACGCCACTTATGATCGCCCGCCATTTAAGCGCATATCATTTTGCCTCTGCTTACGCCAAAGGTAAGAGCGTTTTGGAGATAGGCTGCGGAGAAGGGTACGGTAGTTATATATTATCGGGTGTCTGCAATAAAATAACCGCTATTGATTATAATAAGGAAGCAATCAGTTATGCCAAGGCTAAATATGAGAGGGGTAATCTGTATTACACATGCCTGGATATTAAAGAGCTGTGTGAATTATGCGATACATATGACCTGATTTGTTGTTTTCAGGTTATTGAGCATATCAGTCAGGTAGATGAATTCTTAAAAAGGACAAAAAGCTTGTTAAATAAAGGCGGCATATTTATCTGTTCAACTCCTAATAAATTAGATATGTCTAAAGGCAGCCACGTGCCAATAAATAAATTCCACGTCCGCGAATATCTGTTCTTAGAATTTAAGGATTTATTAAGTATTCATTTTTCTAAAGTAGATATCATAGGTTTAAAGAGGAGCCTCCAATTTAATTTTTACCGTCGGCTAAAGAAAATCGGCCTTTCTAGAATCTTACCTCATAATATGGATCCGATAAGAAGATTTTATTTCCAGGGAAGTACCAATAGTTATTTTTTTGATACCAGGACTATAGACAAGGCTTTGGATTTTATAGCGATTTGTAAAGAATAGGACATATGGCAATATTATATTTTATAAATTTAACTGTTGGCGCTAGCGCTTTTTTGTTAACCTACAGGGCATTAAATTTTAAGAACCGTATAGATTCAATTATCACGTTTTTCTTGCTTTTCTTTTGCCAGGTTGTAGCCACGGAGTTAATCCTTGGAATAATATCAGGATTATATTTGCTAAATTTAATAGCCTTGAATGTTATTATACTGGCGGCGGTTTTCTTCATCACTCGTAAAAACAAATTTACTTTTGATTTATCAGTAAGTGGTATTCGTATCGGCCTAAGGAATAAAGTTTTATTATTGCTATTTTCTGCTTTATGCGTTTTTAGTTTGTCAAAGTTAGCCATAAACCTGGTAAATCCGCCTTTTGGCTGGGATAACCTGAATTATCATTT
>JAHKBC010000047.1 GCA_018825725.1 Candidatus Omnitrophota bacterium | reverse complement strand
CTGGCGCGAGATGCACCAATCCTGGATGTTTTGCATCCAGTTTAAATAGACCTTAGCCCAACGCTGGGGGTGAAATTTTATTTTGCCATTTTTAACTGCTTCGATTGCAGGTTTAGCCAGGAGTTTCATTTTCACAAACCACTGCCGGGACAGGTACGGTTCGATAATAGTGTGGCAGCGGTAACAATGCCCGGCAGACAAAACGTGTGGTTGGACCTTTTCCAGTAAGCCCTTTTCTTTTAAATCCTCCAGGATTACTTCTCTGGCCTCAAACCTGTCCATTCCGTTATAATCGCCGCCCACCTCATTCATTGAACCGTTGGGGTGCATACAATTTATAAATTCCAGTTTATGTTTTTTGCCCATCAGGTAGTCATTAGGGTCGTGGGCAGGAGTTACCTTAACTGCCCCTGTTCCAAATCTGGCGTCGACCATTTCATCGGAGATTACTTTTATTTCCCGGTTAACCAGAGGCAGAATCAGGGTTTTTCCGATATATTTTTTATAGCGTTTATCTTTGGGATTAACTGCTACTGCCGTATCTCCGAGCATGGTTTCCGGACGGGTAGTGGCAACACAGATAAATTCTTCCGGTGAATCTTTTAAGGCGTATTTTAGGTAATAGAGATTGCCGTTTAGTTCTCTATGTGGGGCTTCTTCATCAGAAAGGGCGGTCTGGCAGCGCGGGCACCAGTTAATTATTCTATTGTCCTGATATATCAAACCTGTAGGTTTTTTGCTCCAGAGTCTGACAAAAGCTTCCCGGACAGCCCTTGAATATTCTTCGTCCATGGTAAAGCGGCTGCGTTCCCAATCGCAGGAAGCCCCGAGTTTTTTAAGTTGGCGTATAATGGTCGATCCGTATTCTTCTTTCCACTCCCAGACCCGCGAAATAAATTTTTCTCGACCCATGTCCTGGCGCTTTAAGTTATCTTTTGCGATTTTTCTTTCTACCACATTCTGCGTGGCAATTCCGGCGTGGTCAGTTCCCGGCATCCATAAAGCCTCCAGGCCTTGCATTCTTCGGTAGCGGATAAGAATATCCTGGATGGTATTGTTAAGGGCATGGCCCATATGCAATATGCCGGTGACATTTGGTGGCGGGATAACAATGGTATAGGCTTTTTTCTTGGGATTAACGCTCGCCAAGAAATATTTTTTATCTTCCCAAAACTTATACCACTTATCTTCTGTTTCTTGCGGGTTATAGCGCGGAGGAATCTCGATCATTTTTTAGGTTCAAGACTTAATTTTGCATCTTTAAGCAGTTTGTACTCAACACTATCCACGAGCGCCTGCCAACTGGCTTCGATGATGTTGCCGGATACTCCGATAGTGCTCCAGGTATCGGTTTCATCCTGGGATTGGATTAGTACTCTTACCTTGGCTGCTGTGCCTGATTTTTCATCGAGCACCCTTACTTTAAAATCCGATAGATGCATCTTTGAAAGCGTAGGATAAAAATTCTTCAGGGCTTTTCTTAAGGCATTATCCAGGGCGTTTACCGGGCCGTCTCCGTCTGCTGCGGTATGTTCTTTGGAGCCTTTTACATCTAATTTGATGATTGCTTCAGAGGTAATCTTTTTATGTGATTCCTTCTCAACAACTACCCGAAATCCTTTGAATTTAAAGAATTTTTTATATTGTTTGAGGGCTTTTTTCATCAGGAGCTCAAAAGATGCTTCCGCTGCTTCAAAATGATAACCTTGATATTCCAATTCTTGGACAAGTTTTAGTATTTTCTTAGTCTGGGGGTTATCCTTATTTAAGTCTAATTGCAGGTCTCTTGCCCGTAATAGAATACCGGTTTTGCCTCCTAATTCCGAAATCAGGAACCTGCGTCGGTTACCGACATCCTGCGGGTCAACGTGCTCGTAGGCCCGGGTATTCTTCATTACGGCATTGATATGCATTCCTCCCTTGTGAGCGAATGCGGAAGTACCGGTGTAGGGCTGTTCATTTTTCTGTTTCATATTGCTTATTTCGCTTACAAAGTGTGAAACCTTAACTAATTCCTTTAATTTATCGTCAGAGATACAGTCAAGGCCCATCTTTAATTTAAGGTTAGCAATTATCGGAATAAGGTCAGCATTGCCGCAGCGTTCACCAAAACCATTGATTGTTCCCTGGACCATATCTGAGCCGGCATCAACCGCTGCTAATGAATTAGCTACAGCAACAGCTGCGTCATTATGGCAATGTATACCCAGGCGGCATTTAACTATAGCTCGGATTTCACGCGTAATCTTATAGATAGCAGGCGGAAGTGTGCCTCCGTTAGTATCACAAAGCACAATTACTTCAGCGCCTGAATCCTGCGCTACGCGGATACATTTTATAGTGTATTCTTTATTTGCAGAATATGCGTCAAAAAAATGCTCGGCATCATAAAATACGGTTAATCCACATGATACCAAAAAGCCTACCGTATCTTTAATCATCTCCAGGTTTTGTTCCAGTGATACCTTAAGCACATCCGATACATGCAGGTCCCAGGTTTTGCCCACGATAGTTATAATTTTGGCCTGGGATTTTAAGAGGTCTTTAATATTCTTATCCGCGGATGCTTTAATTTCTGGCCTACGGGTCATGCTAAAGGCTGTTAGTTTAGCGTTCTTTAGACGTTTCTTGGACATCTTTAGAAAGAACTCCATGTCCTTGGGGTT
>JAHKBC010000046.1 GCA_018825725.1 Candidatus Omnitrophota bacterium | reverse complement strand
AGCGTTATTCCGGAAGATTGCAGATGGTATCTCCTGAATTTGAAATTTTAGCTGAAGGTAGAGATGAATTACTGAATATGGGCAGGATTGTACCGATTTATTCTCTGCCTCAAGGTTTAAGCCAGAGGCTTTTGAGAAGGTTGATTAAGCAGAGTTTGGATGAGTATCTGCCTAAGGTTTTAGACGTGCTCGTATATTCGCTTTGCGCCAGGCACAATCTGTTTAATTTAGCCAAGGCCTTGCTTAATATACATTTTCCTGAAAGCCCTGAGTTTCAGAAGGAGGCTTTTCGCAGGCTTTCTTTTGAAGAGTTCTTTCTATTTCAAATTCCTCTCGTGTTAAGGAAATTGCAGCGTAAAGAAACGCCTGGAATTAGACATCGCGTTGAGGGGAAATTAATCGCTGAATTCATTAATAATCTGCCATTTCAATTGACTCGATCGCAGGAGAAAGTAATCTTAGAGATTAAGGGCGACATGTCCAGCTCCTTTGTTATGCAGCGACTACTCCAGGGTGATGTTGGTTCAGGAAAAACAGTAGTGGCAGTTATTGCCGGGTTAATAGCAGTCCAGGGAGGTTTTCAGACAGCTTTTATGGTTCCTACGGAAATTTTAGCCCGCCAGCACTATGATAAAATTAACTCGGTTTTTAAAAGTAAACCTCAAGGGTTAGGCAGAGTAAGGGTGGGATTGTTATCCGGCGGCTTACAAGATAAAGAAAAAAAGAGGCTTTGTGTTCAAATTGCAAATGGGCAAATCGACCTGGTAATAGGCACTCATTCTTTACTAGAAGAAAATGTTAGGTTTAAGAAGCTAGGATTAGTGGTAATTGATGAGCAGCATAAATTCGGAGTTGGGCAAAGGGCGCTATTGCCTTCGAAAGGTATCAAACCGGATGTATTGATTATGACCGCAACACCGATACCGAGGACTCTGGCTATAACCATATACGGCGACTTAGATGTTTCTATTATAAAGGAGCTTCCCCCGGGCAGAGGTATTACTATGACTATGTTATTTACCCATACTGCAAAATCTGAAGTTTATTTTTTAATTAAGAAGAAACTAAAAAAGGGCGAACAGGTTTATGTGGTTTATCCGGTTATCGAGGAATCCTTTGCTTTGGATATTTCCGGAGCCAAGAAGATGTACGAAGAGTTGAAGAATAAAGAATTCAAGGGGTATCGCTTGGGATTAATACACGGAAGAATGACGGATAAAGCTCAACAGGATACAATGCGTAGATTTAAAAGCAGAGAATTGGATTTATTGGTTTCTACAACGGTTTTAGAGGTAGGTATTGATATACCGAACGCAACCTGTATGGTGATTGAATATGCGGATAGATTTGGGCTTAGCCAGTTGCATCAGCTGCGCGGCAGGATTGGCAGAGGTAAAGAAGAGTCATTGTGTATACTGATTTCCGATACCCAGAGGCCGGAAGCCCTCAAGAGGCTGGAGGCTATGGTAAAATATACAGATGGTTTTCGTATTGCCGAAGAAGATCTAAAAATAAGGGGACCGGGAGAATTCTTCGGGAAGCGCCAGCACGGCCTTGCTGAGCTAAAAATTGCCAATCCTCTGACTCAGATGCAATTACTTAAGGCAGCCAGGGAGGAAGCAGTAAGGCTCATGGATACGGACAGATATCTTTCCGGACGGCAGAATATTCTACTTAAAGAAAAACTTTTGCAGAGGTTTCCAGGATACGAAAAACTGATAGTGACATGATCAATAGCCATAAAAATAAAATACTGCTTCTAATCATATTTTTTGACTTTCTTTTAAGAATTCATAATTTAACCAGGCGTTCTTTATGGGTGAATGAGTTTTACACTCTTTTCCAATCTACAGGACACGGTGTTTCGCAGGATTTCTTAAGCCTGGTTTCTGTATATGGAGATCATGGGCCATTTAGAGCGGGTTAGAAGTTAAGGAGTATATAAATGCGAATTACAGCCGGTAAATACAAAAGCAGGATAATTTATGCGCCTAAAGGGATAAGGCCTACAGAGGAGATACTGCGTAAGGCTTTTTTTGATATCCTGGGTGATATCGAAGGATTGTCTTTTCTTGAGTTTTTTGCCGGTTCAGGGGCAGTGGGTTTAGAGGCTATTTCCAGAGGAGCAAAGGATTTGAGTTTAGTTGAATACGATCCGGATTGCCTGGCTGTCATTCGTAAGAATATTGATTCTCTAAAGGGCAGCGCATGTTCAATTTATCCGCAGGAAGCTGAACATGCTTTACGCTTACTTTATGCTTCGGGACAGAGGTTTGACATCATTTTTATGGATCCTCCATATTATAAGGGTGAAAATCCACGCTTGAATGGGATGCAGGGCGGGTCTTTGGCAAAAAAAATCTTGCAAAGCCTAAGCCAGTATGATATATTAAAACACCGTGGTTTAATAGCTATTCAGCATTTCAAAAAGGATGTATTGCCCAAAACGGAAGGCAATATTCATCTAATTAAGCAGGCGAGGTATTCCGACAGCCTGCTATCTCTTTATAGGAAAAAGGAAGATGAGCAATAAGGTTGATTTTAAAAGGGCTATTTATGCGGGTAGTTTTGATCCGGTTACTTACGGACATATTGACCTGATCAAAAGAGCCAGGGAGATATTCCCCGAGGTTATTGTAGCTGTGGCGCATAACTTGCATAAGCGTCCTATTTTTAGCGTTGAGGAGAGAAGGCGGATGCTTGAGAAAGCAATTCTCGATATGCCCGGAGTGCTGATTGATGATTTTAAGGGTTTAGTTGTGGATTACGCGCGTCATAAAAATGCCAAGGTTTTGATTCGAGGCGTAAGGATGATTTCTGATTTTGAATATGAATTTCAGATGGCCCTGACTAATAGGAAATTGGCTTCTGATATTGAAACTATATTTCTTATGCCTAATGAATCATATAGCTATATTTCTTCGCGCTTATTAAAGGAGGCAGCATCCTTGGGCGCGGATTTATCGTGTTTTCTTCCTTTACATGTTATGAAGGCGTTACGTAAGCGATTAAATGAAGTTAAATATAAGTAATATACCTCCTGAAGGGCTGAGTATTGAGGAGGAACTTGACCCTGTGGGCCTGGATTTAGAGGTAGACGGGGTTATGGTTAATGGCTAACTCAAGATTAAAGCAGAGGTTTTTAGGATTGATGACAATATCCATGCCAATATTTTTTTGGCCGGAAACCTGCAGGCAGTTTGTGACCGATGCCTGGGATATTTTTTTTGCCGCTAAAGAAAAACTTTAATCTGGATTATCAGGTAGCTAGTACCGATTATTGCCTGGATCTGGCGCCTCGTTTAAGGGAAGAAGTTATTCTGGAGTATCCTTTAAAAAAGCTTTGTAGCAGTAGCTGTAAAGGGTTTTGTGCCGGTTGCGGTAAAGATCTGAGTCAACAAGCCTGTATTTGCAGAAAATAGAAAGGAGCACCTATGCCTCTACCAAAGAAACGACATTCTAAGGCGCGCGGGAGAAGAAGGCGCACCCACTGGAAGATAAAGGGTAAGAACTTAATGGAATGCCCTCAGTGTAAGAAAACAAAATTACAACATCGCGCCTGCGCATCCTGCGGGTATTATAATGGAAAAAAGGTTTTGGAGATAAAGGTTAAAGAGAAGAAAAAGAAAGGAAGCTAACTAACCAAATATGCGAATAATAGTTGATGCGATGGGCGGAGATTATGCGCCCGATATCGTGGTTAAGGGAAGCCTCCTGGCAGAAAAAGAGTATGGGGTCGATATTACGCTGGTTGGAGACCAAAAGCGCGTGCAGGGTTTGTTGGATAAGGCAGGTTATAAAGGTTCCAGGATCTTGGTAGAGCATTCTGAGGAGGTCATCGAAATGCATGAACCTGCGGCCAATAGCGTAAGAAGAAAAAGAAATTCTTCGATAGTAGTAGGGTTAAAGCTGGTTCGGGAAGGTAAGGGCGATGCTTTTGTTAGCGCGGGAAATACGGGTGCAGTGGTCTGCGCGTCCGTGCTTACTCTTGGATTGTTACCCGGCATTGAACGCCCAGGCATAGCCACGGTCCTGCCTACTTTAAAAGGCATATCTCTATTGATCGATGTCGGGGCTAATATTGACCCTAAACCTGTGCAGTTATTGCAATATGGGATCATGGCAGAAAGTTATTTTCGTTATATCCTGAATAAACCTGAACCTAGTATTGGGCTTTTAAATATTGGCGAGGAAGAGACTAAGGGTAATGAATTTGTCAAAGAGGCGCGCGAGATGTTTGAAAAGAGTACTATTAATTTTATCGGTAATGTAGAAGGACGGGATATTTTTACAGGTAAGAGCGATGTTATTGTCTGTGATGGTTTTTTGGGAAATATTACTTTGAAGGTTTCTGAGAGCCTGGCCGAGACATTACAGATATTCCTTAAAGAGAATATTATGGGAAGTTTTTTAGGCAGAATAGGGGCATTGTTTCTCATTCCTTCATTTAGAAGGTTTAAGCGCAGGGTTGATTATTCGGAATATGGTGGCGCTCCGCTTTTGGGAGTTAATGGTGTGGTGATTATCGGACATGGGCGTTCCAATGCTAATGCCATTAAAAATGCTATACGCGTAGCTAAAAAAGAGGTGGAAGGCCAGTTTAACGAGCGTATGCTGGAGGCGATTAAGACCAAAAGCAGGATAAATCTTTAGAGGTTTAATTAATTCAGCACCTGCTAAAGAATTCAATAATTATAGAGCAATACTAATTAGGTTTGTGGATAGGAAAGAAGGTATAGGGTGAAAAGAGTAGGAATTCTCGGTTTAGGCGAGTATCTGCCACAAAGAATACTTGGTAACGCGGAGTTGGAGAAGATGGTGGATACAACGGACGAGTGGATTACTAGCCGTACCGGGATAAAAGAAAGGCATTTAGTTTCTAAACTTGAGGCAGCTTCGGATCTGGCTATTAAGGCCGCGCAAGAGGCCTTAAAGGATGCCAAGATTAAGGCTGAAGATTTGGAACTAATTATTGTTGCGACCATTACTCCGGATATGCAGTTTCCGGCAACTGCCTGCTTTTTGCAGGCGGGATTAAATGCTAAAAAGGCTGTTTGTTTTGATATTTCGGCTGCCTGTTCAGGATTTATATATGGGCTGGATATTGCCCGGCAGTTTATTGCCCAGGGAAGTTATAAGAATGCTTTGGTTGTAGGGACTGAAGTTATGTCATCGGTAACTGACTGGCAGGATAGAGGGACTTGTGTACTATTTGGTGATGGAGCCGGAGCAGCTGTATTAGGAGAAGTTAAACTCGGGGGAATTCTTTCAACCTATCTGGGAAGTGACGGCACCAAGGCGGATCTCATAAAGTGTCCTGGCGGTGGTTCGCGTTTTCCTGCATCCAGCGATACGATTAAAGAGCGCCTGCATTATCTTAAGATGGAAGGTAATGAAGTTTTTAAACTTGCGGTAAATATTATGGCTAATGCCGCCAGCGAAGCTGTTAAGGCTGCAGGTTTAACCTTGGCAGATATAGATTTAGTTGTACCGCATCAAGCAAATATGAGGATTATTATGGCATTGGGCAAGAAATTAAATTTACCCGAAAAAAAGATATACCTGAATATTGAGCGCTGCGGGAATATGTCTTCGGCTTCTGTGGCTACTGCGCTCTGCGAAGCAGTGAAAGAGGGAAGAGTTAAGAAGAATGACATAATTCTTCTGGATTCATTCGGCGCAGGCCTTGTTTGGGGAGCGGCTATTATAAAATGGTAGGATATTTGTTTGCTGGCCAAGGTTCGCATTACGTGGGGATGGGTAAGGATCTTTACGATACCTATCCGGTTGCGCGGTTAGTTTTTGATCGCGCGGATATGACATTGGGTTTTTCTTTATCCCAATTGTGTTTCCAAGGCCCATTAGCGGAACTTACTAAAACCAATAATGCCCAACCGGCGATATTTACTTTGAGCATTGCCTGTTGGGAGGTTTTTAAATCCGTAACCAAGAATAAAGCAATCCCCGGGGATTATGCGGCAGGGTTAAGCCTGGGTGAATATTCAGCCCTGGTTGCCGCCGAAGCAATGAGATTTGAGGATGCGGTATATTTAGTCAGGCGTCGGGGTGAATTTATGGAGGAAGAGTCAGTCAAAAATCCCGGAATGATGCTTTCGATTATCGGATTGGATTTATCTCATGTCAGGGAGATTTGCGGACAGACAAAAACAGAAATTGCTAATTTGAATTGTCCTGGCCAGGTAGTTATTTCTGGAAGCATGGTGGATATATCACGGGCGCAAAAGTTAGCGCAGGAGTATGGGGCTAAGATGGCAGTGCTTCTGGATGTAAGCGGGGCATTTCACTCTTCGTTTATGCGCGGGGCTGCGGTAAAATTAGCAGCCCAGATTGCCAAGACTAATTTTGTTCAGCCTAAGATTCCCGTAGTCAGCAATGTTACTGCCAAACCTGTGAATAGCGAAGAGGAAATCCGGGACAATCTTATAAAGCAGGTATATTCAAGTGTGCTTTGGGAAGATTCCATAAATTTTATTCTTTTGCAGGGGGTACGAAAATTTTTTGAATTTGGCCCGGGTAACGTTTTAAAGGGCCTGATGCGCAGGATTAATCGGGAAGCCGAGGTTGTTAACATGGGGAAAAAGGGTGATATAGAATCAGTAGGGTCAGCAGGTAGTAAGTAGGGTATAGATTGTTCCCCGGGATCTACCTGCTATTACCAGTGGGGGATTTAATATGAAGATTAAGGATAAAGTTGCGTTAATTACCGGAGGAGCCAGAGGTATCGGTAAGGAGATTGCTTTGTTTTTTGCCCGAGAGGGGGCGGATATAGTTATATGGGATGTTAATTTGGAACAGGCGCAGGTTGCCTGTGATGAAATTAGCACTTTAGGCCGCAAAACCCTGGCCGATGAGATAGATGTTAGCAATTACGCAGCGGTTGAGGCAGGTATAAACAAAATTCTTGACAAATTCACAAGGATTGATATATTAGTTAGCAACGCTGGAATCACAAAGGATAATCTTTTATTACGGATGAGCCAGCAGGAGTGGGACGCGGTATTAAATGTAAACCTAAAAGGTACATTTAACTGTATGAAGGCTGTGGCGCGACCCATGCTTAAGCAGAAGAGCGGTAAGATAGTGAATATCGCTTCGATCATTGGCATAATCGGTAATCCCGGCCAGGCAAATTATTCTGCTTCTAAGGCAGGAATAATTGCCCTGACTAAGACCGCAGCTAAGGAGTTGGCTAGTCGCAATATTAATGTTAATGCGATAGCCCCCGGTTTTATCCAGACGGATATGACGGCAAAATTACCGCTTGAAGTTAAGGAGAAAATGCTTGAGGCTATTCCTCTGGCTAAGCTGGGAAATCCCAGCGATGTTGCGAATGCCAGTTTGTTTTTAGCGTCAAGCGAATCTGATTATATAACAGGGCAGACCATAGTAGTTGATGGCGGGATGGTAATGGCGTAAAAGGTAAAAATGACTCCTTGCGTAATCGCATCAAAAATCTCTTTGATATTTTTGATGCACGCTGCGGAGTAAATATTCGCTACTATAGTGGCTCATATTTAAGGAGGAAAAAGAATGGCAATTGAAGAGAAAGTAAAATCAATCATAGCGGAACAATTGGGCGTAAAAGCCGAAGAGGTTATTCCTACGGCTTCTTTTATTGATGACCTGGGCGCGGATTCTCTGGATACCGTCGAGTTGGTCATGGCTTTTGAAGAAGAATTCGGTATAGAGATACCCGATGACGATGCCGAGAAGATTACAACGGTTGCAGATGCAGTAAAATATATTGAAGAAAAAAGCCCTAAGAAGTAGTGGTTAATCATAAATCTTGACATAATACCCCGCTTTACTTTTTCGGCGGGGTAGTTTTTGTGTAAACTTTTTTAGACTTAACAAAATGGGAAATAAACGAGTAGTAGTAACGGGCTTAGGTGTTATAACTCCGTTGGGTAATATAGTATCGGCCTTCTGGAATTCCCTGCTTCAGGGTGTAGGGGGGGTCGGTAAAATTACTGCATTTGATGCATCGGCTTTTGACAGTCAAATCTCCGCAGAGGTAAAGGATTTCAATCCTGAAAGTTACGGAATGAGTAAAAAGGAAGCGCACCGCATGGAACGGTTCGTGCAGTTTGCTATTGCCTCTACAAAGCAGGCGATTACGGACTCTGGCCTGGATTTAAATAAAGAAGACAGAAATCGCATCGGTGTTTTAGTTGGTTCTGGTATTGGAAGCTTAAGGATTATCGAGGAGCAGTTTCAAGTTTATTTAAAGAAAGGGCCGTCGAGATTAACCCCCTTTCTTATACCTTCGTTAATCGTAAATGAGGCTGCTGGTCAAATTGGTATTGCATTTGGGCTTAAGGGTCCGAATTCCTGTGTTACTACTGCTTGCGCTTCCGGGAGCCATTCTATTGGTGATGCTTTTAGGATGATTCAACGCGGCGACGCGGATGCTATGGTTGCCGGAGGAACGGAGAGCTGTATTACAATACTTGGGGTGGGCGGTTTTTGCGCGTTAAAGGCTTTATCTAAACGTAATGACACTCCTCAAAAGGCGTCGCGGCCATTTGACGCTCAAAGGGATGGTTTTGTAATGGGTGAGGGTTGTGGAGTTGTAGTTTTAGAGAGCCTGGAGCATGCTACACAAAGAGGCGCTAGGATTTACGCAGAGATTGCCGGATATGGTATGACTTGTGATGCCTACCATATTACTGCTCCAGATCCTGAGGGTGACGGAGCGGCCAGGGCCATGCTTATTGCGATAAAGGATGCAGGGTTAAAGCCTGAAGATGTAGATTATATTAATGCTCACGGCACATCCACGGAGTTAAACGATAAGATAGAGACTATAGCAATAAAAAAGGCTTTAGGTGAACATTCCAAGAAAGTGATGATTAGCTCTACAAAATCCATGACCGGGCATCTTTTAGGAGCTGCCGGCGGCGTGGAATTTGTGGCTTCGGTATTGGCTGTGAAGGAGAATATTGCCCCGCCTACCATAAACTACGAATTTCCTGATCCGGCCTGCGATCTGGATTAGGTTCCTAATACCGCCAGAAAGGCTAAAATGGATGTGGCCATCTCCAATTCTTTAGGTTTTGGCGGGCATAATGCTACACTATTAGTTAAGAAATTTAAATAGGCATAGGTACAGGTAGAGGTTAAGAAGGTGACGATAAATCTATACCTCCTCTACCTTAACCTTTACCTCTACCTAGGTAATCTTTTAATCAATAATATGGGATATACTATAGCCGAAAAGATATTAATTAAACATTCCGGGAAAAAAAGTATTCAACCGGGTGAATTCATTGAAGCCATAGTTGATGTGGCTTTAGGAAATGACATTACTGCTCCCTTGGCTATTGCAGAATTCAAAAAAAGCGGGTTTAAAAATGTTTTTGACACAAAGAGCATTGTTTTGGTTCCGGATCATTTTGCTCCGGCTAAAGACCAAAAGAGCGCTAATCAGTGCCGGATTTTGAGTGATTTTGCCGCTGAACAGAAGATTGATAATTATTTTGAAATCGGGCAGATGGGGATTGAGCATGTGCTTTTACCGGAGCTGGGCTTAGTTAAACCAGGGGATTTGGTTATTGGGGCAGATTCACATACCTGTACTTATGGCGCGTTGGGGGCTTATGCTACGGGCGTCGGTTCAACAGATTTAGCTCGGGCTTATATTGACGGGAAATGTTGGTTTAAGGTTCCAGGTTCGGTTAAATTTATATATAAAGGGAAGCTAAAGAAATGGGTTGGCGGTAAGGATATAATCTTATTTACTATAGGTAAGATAGGCGTTGACGGCGCACTGTACAAGGCAATGGAGTTTTGCGGCCCGGTAATCAATAATCTAGCGATGGATGACCGGTTTGCCATGAGTAATATGGCTATTGAAGCAGGGGCCAGGGCAGGCCTAATCGAACCGGATGAAATTACCCTGGACTTCGTAAAGAATGTCATCAGTCAACAGTCAACAGTCCACAGAAAAAATGCAAAACCGTGGAGAATGGACCGTGGACTGTTGACTGAACTTAAAAGCGACAAAGGCGCCAGCTACGATAAAGTTTATGAGTGGGATCTGTCTGATTTAGAGCCTCAGGTTGCCTGTCCGCATCTACCTAGTAACGTTAAGGCGGCGGGAGAATTAGGGGAGGTTAAAGTTGACCAGGTTGTTATTGGTTCTTGTACTAATGGAAGAATTTCGGATTTAAGAATTGCTGCTCAGGTGTTAAAAGGTAAGAAGGCTGAATCGGGTTTAAGGTTGATCGTAATTCCGGCAACGCAAAAAATATATCTTCAGGCTGTAAAAGAAGGCCTTGCGGAAATTTTTATTAAAGCTGGAGGTATTTTTTCAACTCCTACTTGCGGCCCGTGTTTAGGCGGGCATATGGGTATTTTAACTGAAGGAGAAGTTTGTGT
>JAHKBC010000045.1 GCA_018825725.1 Candidatus Omnitrophota bacterium | reverse complement strand
GGGCCGGGTTTGGAACGCGGACTAGAGGTTTTGGCTAAAGTTAAGCAAAAATTAAAAATTCCTGTTCTTAGCGATGTGCACTGTCAAAAAGAAGTATCCAAAGCCGCTAAGGTTCTGGATGTGCTCCAGATTCCCGCCTTATTGTGCCGTCAGACTGACCTTATCCTGTCTGCAGCCAGAACCGGCAAGGCCATTAATATAAAAAAGGGCCAGTTTTTAGCGCCGTGGGATATTCAGCCAATTATTAAAAAAATAGAAGCCACGGGTAATAAAAATATTATTATTACCGAGAGAGGCTATAGTTTTGGGTATAATAATCTGGTTACTGATTTTCGCGCCTTGGATATTATGCGCGCATGCGGTTATCCGGTAATTTACGATGCTACTCACAGCGTTCAGCTTCCCGGCGGCAAAGGCGCAAGTTCGGGAGGAGAGAGGCAGTTTGTTTTGCCGCTTTCCCGCGCGGCAGTAGCTTTTGGCTGTGAAGGGTTATTCCTGGAGGTGCACCTTATGCCGGATAAGGCTCTTTGCGACGGGCCGAATATGATTAATCTTAGTGAACTAGAGAAATTATTAAAAGAAGTAAAGAAGATAAGTCAGGCGTTATTATAGGGATAAGTGATAATGAAAATCAATGTTTTAAAAAAAGCTAAAGAAGTGCTTGAGATTGAAGCCGAGGCAATCAGGGAGCTCAAGCCCAGAATAAATAAAGATTTTCTTTCGGCAGTTGATATATTGTTTAAGACCCGGGGGAGAGTGGTAGTAAGCGGTATGGGTAAGACCGGTATTATCGCTCAGAAATTTTCCGCTACCCTTGCTTCTACCGGAACGCCAAGTTTGTTTTTACATTCCTCCGAAGCTATTCACGGAGATCTAGGCAGGGTAATGGAAGAGGATACAGTGGTGATTATTTCCAATAGCGGACAGTCTGAAGAGTTAAAGCAGCTCCTGCCCCTATTAAAGAAGATCGGGACTAAGATTATTGCCCTTACCGGAAATAGAAGGTCTATTCTTGCTAGCCACAGCGATATAGTCCTGGATGTATCGGTAAGAAAAGAAGCTTGTCCATTGGGCCTGGCGCCTATGGCTTCCACTACCGCTACCCTTGCGCTGACCGATGCTTTGGCTACGTGCCTTTTGGAATTAAAGGGGTTTAAAGAGAAAGATTTTGCTTTTTTCCATCCCGGGGGAGCATTGGGCAAGAGGCTTTTACTCAAAGTAGAAGACCTGATGCGTAAGGGTAAACAAAGCCCGGTAGTAGATATGGATGTAACTGTCTCTAAAGCCCTTTTAAAGATTACGCAGAGCCGCGCAGGTTCAGTAAGCGTAGTGGATAAAAAAGGAAGATTAATTGGAATATTTACGGATGGAGACTTAAGGCGGCATCTGGAGGCTGACGATAATCTTACGCAAAGAAAAATTAAGGATGTAATGACCAAAAACCCTAAAGTTATTAAGCAGGATAGGTTGGCAGCGGAAGCCATGCATATATTGCAGGAGAAGAAGATCGATGAGATTCCGGTAGTGGACAAAGAGTATTGTCCTATCGGACTTTTGGATATACAGGATTTATTGAAGGCAGGTTTGGTTTAATGGAAGAAGAAATTCTAGCTAAGGCAAAAAAAATCAAGTTATTATTGCTGGATGTGGACGGGGTTTTAACCGACGGAAGGATTGTCTACGATTCCCGCGGAAGGGATCTGAAATTCTTTGATGTTCACGACGGCATGGGCGTACATCTACTTAAGAAGGCGGGCATATCTACCATTCTTATAAGCGCTAAGGCCTCGGCAGCAATACGCCCCCGGGCCAGGGATATGCAGGTGGATGAGGTATTTGAAAATATTTCTCCCAAAACCGCGGTATTAGACAAAATACTTAAGAAATACAAATTGACCAGCGAAGAGGTTTGTTTTGTAGGCGACGACCTGGTAGATATAGGCCTAATGAAGAAGGTGGGTTTCTCGGTTGCGGTATTTAATGCCTGTCCGGAGGTAAAGAGGGTCTCTTCTTATATAAGCCTAAGGGAGGGTGGCCGGGGTGCGGTGCGCGAAGTCGCAGAATTAATTTTAAAGACCCAGGGCAAATGGAAGGAATTAGTAGGGTTTTATGATAATTAAGTTGAAGTTATTTTTCTTAAGTTTAGGCGTTTGGGCTTTTATAATACAGAATTGTTTTGCTCAAAATAAACCCCCAGCCAAAAACGAATCCGAAAGGCAGGAGATTATAGATTTCTCCCTTTCTGGTTTTGGAGATAAGGGAAAAAAGAGTTGGGATGTAGCCGGCACATCCGCAGATATCTCTGACGGACTGATTAAGCTTAGCAATGTAACCAGTAATTTTTACAGCGAAAACGATACGGTCAAACTTACCGCTGATACCGGAAATTTTAATAAGACCGGAGGCACTCTGCACGTTGAAAATAACGTCGTAGTTACCATCTCATCGGGCGGAAAGATGACTACGGACTCACTTGATTGGGATAAGACCAATCAGACCATGAGTACTCTGGATAAGGTTAATATTACTAAAGATAATCTGGTTGCCGTAGGCCAGGGGGCAAGCGGAAAACCTAACCTTAACCAGCTTAACCTGACTAAAAATGTGAAGGTTGATATAAATCCGCTGGTTGAATCCAAAAAACCTTCCGGTTCAGGCTCTGATAAAATAACCATTGTCTGCGACGGGCCAATGGAGATGGATTACCTGAAGAAATCGGCGGTTTTTAACAAGAATGTCAGGGTTGATACCAGGGATGCGGTTATTTTCAGCGATATTATGGAAGTTTATTTTGCCAGCAGCGATGAAAAAGATAAGAAAGAAGTTAACCCGGTAGGTTCGGTTTTTATGGGGTCTCAGATAGAAAGGATCAGGGCCTGGGGTAGCGTGCGTATTGTCAGGGGCGAGAATATTTCTTACAGCGATGAGGCAATCTATGTGGCTGCAGAAAACAAGATTATTCTTACCGGCAGGCCAAGATTAATCATATCCTCTACGGAGGATTTAAACAAGATTAGTAACTAGTAAGCCGGTAGCTCGTAACTAGCAATTAATAAAAAAATACAAATTTTTTTGATAGTCGTTAACTGCAAGTTTACAAGTTAAGGATTGATTGAAGGAGTTTTGCTATGCATCTTTTAGAGATCAAGGGTTTAGCTAAATCTTACGACGGCAGAGAAGTAGTTAAGGGCGTAGATATTCTGGTAAAACGCGGTGAGATCGTAGGGCTTCTTGGCCCTAACGGAGCAGGAAAGACTACTACTTTTTATATGGTCGTAGGTATTATACCGCCGAATAAAGGAAGCATTATCTTTGATAACGAGGATATAACCCGCCTGCCGGTGCATGAAAGAGCCCGCTACGGGATCGGTTATCTTTCTCAGGAGCCGTCGATTTTCCGTAAACTAACTGTAGAGGAAAACATTATGGCTATTTTGGAAACCCTTCCTATTGGCAAGAAGGAGAGGGAGAAAAGGCTGCATGCGCTGTTAAAGGAACTAAAGATTGCGCATTTATCCAAAAACAAGGCATTTACTTTATCCGGCGGCGAGAGGAGAAGATTGGAGATTACCAGGGCGCTGGTAACCAATCCTTCTTTTATACTTCTGGATGAGCCATTTTCAGGCATCGACCCGATAATCGTTAATGAAGCCCAGGAGATTATTCGTGAACTTAAGCGCAAAGGCCTCGGAATACTTTTAACTGATCACAATGTGCGCGAGACGCTGGCTATTACCGATCGGGCTTATTTGATTGCCGACGGCAAGATTCTTATTTCCGGAACTTCCGAAGAACTGATTAATAGCCCCCGGGCCAGGGAGGTTTATCTGGGGGAAAGATTCAGGATGTAAACTCGCAGACGCTGATATAATCTAAAGTAGTAAGCAGGCAACTTACGCCGTAAACGTAACTTTGTAAGTTGTTTGCTCATTTAAGGAGTGTAAAATAAAATGAAGAGTGAGGTAAAAAAGATTGACCCCGGCAAAAGAGAGGTGCATGTCGAAGCCAGGGGAGATTTAGTAAAGAATAAATTCGAAGATGTCTATGCGCGCCTGGGCAAGGAGGCCAAGATTAAGGGGTTTCGTCAGGGGCATATCCCGCGCGATATATTGGAGAAGAATTTTTCTGCGCATGCCCACGAGCAGGTAATGAAGGAGCTTATCCCCGAGCTGTATAACCAGGCCCTGGAAAAAGAGAAGTTAATGGTAGTGGATTCTCCGCAGATCTCGGATGTTAAAATTGAGCCGGATTTTCTTGCTTTTAAGGCGCTTGTGGAAGTAACTCCGGACATTGAAATTAAGAAATATAAGGGGCTGAAAATAAACTATACTAAAGTAAATGTAGCGGCAGATG
>JAHKBC010000044.1 GCA_018825725.1 Candidatus Omnitrophota bacterium | reverse complement strand
GGATATAAGATATTAAACCATATTGCATGGTTTAAAGTTAATCCTCCCCCAAACTTAAGTTGTCGCTATTTTACGCATTCCACGGAAACTATTATTTGGGCAGCCAAGAATAAAGACAGCAGGCACTTTTTTAATTATCCCTTAATGAAGAAGATGAACAATGATAAACAAATGTTAAGCCTTTGGTCTATCAAGGCCCCTGGTTCAGCAGAGAAGATATATGGTAAACATCCCACACAGAAACCTATAGAATTATTGGATAGAATCGTTAAAGCCTCAACAAAGACAGGAGATATTGTTTTGGATCCTTTTAGCGGCAGCGGAACTACCGGTGTAGCGGCTTATAAAGAAGGAAGGCAATACATAGGAATAGAATTAGAGGAGGAATATTTAAAAACATCGATAAAGAGACTTAAGGATGAATTCGACAGCATTAAATATGGCAAAGAAAAAGGCAAAAGTTAATATCTACACTCACTCCATTGATTTATCTCATCTTGATATCAAAAACGCCCCTAGGGAAAAATTCAGGGAAATCTTAGAGAAAATAAAATATAAAGGTTATGAGGTTGAAAGTATTTCCGATGGTAGAAAAATTGTGATATCCAAGCCAGGCGGAAAGTTTACCTATGGAACAATCCGCAAAGAGGATTTCATGGTTTGGATTTATAACCCAAAAGATTCTTCCTTATGGTTAATTTCACATAAGAATATCTATCAGGAGCTTGAGGAAAAAGGTACTATTAATCCGGGAGAGACTGCGGAAATTATTGACGCGCTGGAACAGGTTTATTGTGGTAAAGAACCAGATGAAGTCCTACAAGAGGCAAAGTTAGATAATCCTTGCGGAGAGCTACCCGAAGTTCTTCTAAAGGCTTATAAATGGATTTGGGGACAAGAAGATTGCAATTATCCTGATGGTAAAGGGCGAGCAATGTCTTGGGAGGGATGGGGGAAAGATAAGAAGGGAGATTGGATTAAGACCGGAACTGGTCTGCGTGATTTAAGGGATATGCTTTTGAAATCTCAGAAAAAGGTGAATTCATGATTAGGGGTGGTAAAGGTGGAGCTAAAACAGCTCATTCCGGATTAAGATTTGAATCTAGGGTAGCGATGCAGAGCTTATTGGCTTATTTACCCGATTATAGCGTTAAAGAAGACAATGTTTATTTTAAGAATGAAAAGGTTGCGGAGTTTTACGGCAAAAATAAATTATATAAGAATTTACTTGAAGCCAATAATATAGATTACTCAGATATTATCTCTAAGAAATTGTTACCCGATGAAGCAATCTTAATTTTAACGGGAAAAACTCTCTATATAATTGAAATTAAATTCCAAGAAGTCTCAGGTTCGGTTGATGAAAAGTTGCAAACGTGTGATTTTAAAAATAGGCAATATAATAGGTTACTTGCTCCTCTGGGAATAAAAGTTAAATACGTTTATATCTTAAATGAGTGGTTTAAAAAACCAGAATATAAAGATGTTTTGAAATATGTAGATTCGGTAGGTTGCTATTATTTCTTTTATGAATTGCCATTAAGTTTCTTAGGTTTACCGGAACCCGTAAAGTAGTCTCTACCTTAAAGGGGTGGTTTGTGAGGCTTAAATAGGGGAAATTTATAAGGCAACTTCGAAAAAATAGGAAGTTGCCTTGTTTGTTTTATGGAGTTCTTTTTTGGAAAGTCCCCCACTTACTTTTATTTGGAGATAAAATGTATTTCTTACTCGATTCAAACGTAACCGCAGGGTATTATTTACCACGTAGTTTAGGTTCGAAGAAAGCATGTAAGCGAATTGAAATGATATTTGATTCAGTGCGTTCCAGGGGATCAAATCATTTCTTTTATATTCCAAATTTCTGCATAGCCGAGGTTTTTGGAGTTTTTGCAAAGTACTGTTTCGGTGATTGGAATCCACATGTTAGGAGCAAAGGGGCCATTGATCCGCGTCTCTATGTAAAATTAATTAAGCAATTCGAAAAAGATATTCATAATGGAAAGTTTTTGTACCATTACGAGTTATCAAGATACCATATCCTAGCTGTTGATTTAGTCGCTCCGGTTGATCATTATTTTAGGATTTCAAGAAGTATCAAGAAACAAGCAAAACCCATGGGGACTTTCGACCATTTAATAATAGCTATGGGAATCCATTTAGCTCATATACATACCCCAGAGAAAATATGTATTTTATCGGCAGACGATAGATTAACCGCTATTTTAAGAAAATGTAAAAGTTATATTCCAAGAAATACTTTAAAGAAGCTAAAGCTTGATATTGCTGCAGAGATTACTGGTAAGCCATTCGGCCCAAATATTTTTCCGCGAGTTCTAAACTTAAAGTCAGCTAAAGATCAAGAGTTGGTAGATATATTTGGCGGTTGGCCTTTGGAAATAAGGACTCATAAGAAAGTGTATAGGTACCTTAAGGTATAATTATAAGAGAAAGATTGGGTGATCCCCGAATTAATTGAGACACTGTATATAGTAGTCGTTTCTAATTTTTGCAAAATAGAAACGTTACCTTAATTTTTAAAAGGAGATATATGGCTTGGGAAATTGTAGGTTTTTCAGCGGCAGTCTTAACTATGTTTGGTTTTCTGCCGCAGGTAATTAAGATATACCGTACGAAATCCGTAAAAGATATCAGTTTGCTGGCTATTTTGCAGTTTACCTTGGGAATTTTCCTCTGGTTGGTTTATGGGCTTCACCTGAATAATCCCGT
>JAHKBC010000043.1 GCA_018825725.1 Candidatus Omnitrophota bacterium | reverse complement strand
TTTAACTCCCACAAGAATTTATTAAAAAATTCCTGTTTCTTCATAGAGAGTAGATTTTCCTGGAATTCTTTTTTCTCTTGTTGGTACTTTTTTTCGTCAATCGGAGTAAAAGATTTTTTTCTGATAATATAATATCCTGATGTCAGAGAAATTACCTTGCTGAATTTATTATCTTCGAGATTTTGCGCCTCCAGGAAAAACACATCCATGGGGCCAAATTCTTCAAGATAGTCATTTTGGCCGAATGATTCCGTTGAAGAGCCTTTTAATCCGTAATACCGGGCATTATCTTCAAAATCGACTTGTTTGTTTTTGTCTTGTAGCTCCTGCATTCTTTTTAGGCATTCTTCAATTTTTGTTTTGGCCATGTCCTTAGCCAGCGCTAGGGCTAGCGATTCCCTCACCTTTTCTTTTACTTTATCAAAATCCGGCACATAAGCATCATTCTTTTCTTTGATTCTCATTACATAGTATTTATCGTAAATCGCCAGAATCGGAAGCATATTGCCCGGTTTCATTTTGGAAATAATATCTATGACTTCCTGACTGAAACCGATACCGGGTATAGATTCGGTTTGGCTGAATAATCCGGTTTCTTTTATAGCCAATGAGAAATCCTTGGAGATCTTTTCCAGGGGTTCATTCTTTTTCAACTGGAAGGCGATTGCATTGGCCTGGGTTTCCGAGGTAGGCATAATATATTCCAGGTTGTATGCCGGCGGTTCCTTGAATTCCAGAGAATTCTTATTATAATAGTCGTTCATCTGCCAATCGGTGGCTACCACATCTTTTATATATTCCTCGGGTGAATTTCGTATGTATTCAATGCTGAGTTTTTCATTATTTTTGCGATATTCATCTTTGGTTTCTTTTTCGGCTACCATTACGGATTTAGTGATCAAGTCGTACAATTTGGAGATAGCCAGGTTTTGGCGGATTTCTTCTTCAAAAGAACGGGGATTACTGCCAAAGACATATTTAAGCAATTGCTCATAAAGCCCCTGGTCAAATTTTTCTTTTTGTTGAAAAAAAGCATAAGTTTGTATTGCTGTAATTACTTCCTGGTCAGATACCCTGATTTTGCGCCTTTTGGCTTCGGCTAAAAGCACCAGGCGGTCCCAAGCCTGAGATTCCAGGTTAAGAAGCTTTTCTACTTCTTTGACCTTATCTCCAAACTGCATGATTGCTCGGTTTCTGGTTGCAGAATAGGAATCGCGAAACTGTGCGAAACTCACTCTTTTACCGAAAATCTTTCCTACATAATCTGAGCCTTGCTGGGAGCGGTCTCCGGATTTCAGGCCCAAAAGTATAAAGGCCGGCATAATAAAGAGCATAAGTACTATCCATATGATTCTCTGGGTTTTTTTATTATAGAGATGCTTCTTGGTATTTCTCATAAATGATCCCCCTTTGTTATTGAGATTATAACATTATAGCGAAAATCAAGAATATTACAATTTTTTCTTTACAAAACACAGCCACCCTGTATAATAACCCTGTATTTTTAACTAAGGATGTGGCTATGAAAACTAATATACTTAAACTGGGTTTGCCTAAGGGCAGCCTGCAGGATGCTACTTTTAAAATGTTCAGGAAAGCAGGTTTTAATCTCTCTCTTTCCAATGAACGTTCTTATTTCCCGGCCGTTGATGATTGCGAAATAGAACCAATGCTCTTGCGGGCTCAGGAGATGCCAAGGTATGTGCAGGACGGGGCCTTAGATTGCGGAATTACCGGTAATGACTGGATTATTGAGAACCAAGCCCAGGTGATAAGGATTACCGACCTTATTTACGCTAAACAGAGTATGGGCAGGGTGAAGTGGGTTTTGGCGGTTCCGGAATCTTCGGGCATAAAATCAATTAAGCAATTGAAGAACAGGCGCATTGCTACAGAGTTGGTTAAAGCAACCAGGGAATATTTTAAAAAGAATAAGGTTAAGGTTGATGTAGAATTTAGCTGGGGCGCTACCGAGATGAAGGTAAATTCCGGGTTAGTAGATGGGATAGTGGAGTTGACTGAGACCGGCAGAAGCCTTAAGGCAAATAAATTAATTGAAATAGCTACTATATGTGAATCGACCACTCAGTTTATCGCTAATAAGGATTCCTATAAAAACAAGTGGAAGAGGGCCAAGATGGAGCAGATTTCCCTTTTGTTAAGGGGGGCGATTGCCGCAGAGGCTAAGGTGGGAATGAAGATGAATGTCAGGAAGAGGGATTTACATAAGGTAATATCTTTGCTGCCGGCATTAAAAGAGCCTACTGTATCGCAACTTTCTGCTCAGGAATGGTTTGCTGTAGATACAGTTATCGATGAGAAGGTAGTTAGGACTTTAATTCCTGCTTTAAAGAATGCAGGTGCAGAAGGTATTATAGAATATCCTTTGAATAAAGTAATATATTAGGAGGAGAAAAGATGCCTTGCGGCAGAAAAAGAAAAAGAAGGCAGATTCGTACGCATAAAAGAAAAAAGGTTCGTCGTCGTCTTCGCCATCTCAAGAAGAGAGATTGGGGTTGATAGCGTTACGAATAAGTAACGTGTGTTTACTACGTTAGGCGAGTCGGTGGGGCTAAGGCGGTGAATGTAATTTCGCGGCTAAACCAACAGTAGTCCTTTCTTAAGTATCATGTCTTTTAATAGAAAATATATACAGGGATTATTATGCCTGTTCATCATTCTATTTCTTAGCTCTAAGGCTATTGCTTTCGAGAGAAAAGATTCTCTGGCCCTAAACCATTTTCTGATGGCGGTATTGGATGAACGGCTGGGGGATTTTGACTCTGCAATAGATGAATACAAGAAAGCCTTAAAGCAAGATTATAATAATGCGATTATCCATATTAATCTTGCTTCGGCTTATTTAAGAAAGAACCAGGTCGAGAAGGCTATTGAAGAAT
>JAHKBC010000042.1 GCA_018825725.1 Candidatus Omnitrophota bacterium | reverse complement strand
TTTTAAAAAAATACCAGGAGCAATACAAGATTAAAATATTTTCCTACGCGCTTATGTCGGATCATCTGCATTTAATGGTAGACATGGAGAAATTTGATGTTGATGAGACTAAACCAGCAGCGCGATCCCAGGTATTTTCTGATTTTATGCATGATCTGAATAATTCCTATACCAAATATTTTAACAGCCGCAATGATAGAAAGGGTCATTTATTCAGAGAAAGGTTTAAAGCTGCATTGATTGAAAAAGAGCATAATTACTTTTTGAAGATGACTGCTTATATACATCTTAATCCGCAAAGGTTAGGCTTGACTGATGATGCCCGTAAATATGCCTATAGCAGTTATAGACATTACCTTGCGGATCCTGTCCAGGATATCCCGGAGCTTAATATTCGCCAGACTATTGACGAAGTCTTGAATCTGCTTAATGGCAAGGATTATGCCACTTTTGTTTCCGAGCTGACCAGGGAAGAGGCAGAGGTAATCCATAAGAGGCTGGAGAGAGGCAAGATCCTGGGGAGTGACGAGTTTGTGCAAAAGGTAAAAGATGAGGTAGAGAATTACCAGTCGCAGGATGAGGATGATGAGAGCCAGCCTGGTAATTACAGGCTCTTGGTTGCTACCGGTGCCATTACCTTAATATTATTAGCCAGCGCAGGAGGCATATATTTTTATCTGGAAGCAAAAAAGTCTGGGTCTCAGGAGATGGCCAATGCTCAAGTAAAGACTCAGGCTATTGAAAAAACCGCTAAATTAAAGGCTGATGAATGGGAGATTAAATTAGTCCCTTTAGCCGGCGGCGGCCAGATGCTGGATTCGTTGACCTTCAGAGATGGTAAATTTTCTTCAAAGCGGCTGGAGCTTATGGGTTTTTCAGGCTCAAATTATTCTTTATTGGTTGATGATAAAGGAAAACTAACCTGGGAGACTATGCAGAGTACGACTCAAGGAGGCACAGCTTCATGGCACGGCGAGATAGACCATGAGGCAATGCGGGGTATATTGAGCCTGCGGCAGCAAGGTAAAGAGCCGCAGGATTTTTCATTTATGAGTTCAGATTATAGGAGGATAGATTAGATGGCAAGCCTATCAATTAAAAAACAGATTCCGTTAATATGTTTTCTCATATTGGTATGCGCTCTGCCATTATATGCCCAGAGGGCTCAGAGCCAGCCAACCAGGCCAAAGATTACTCAAGCCACAAAGAGCGTTGAGGGAATAGTCAGCGCAATTTACAAAATGGCTATCAGTGTAGTTTACAATATAGATGTGGAAAAAGGCATAGAGCGCGAGATGCTATTTCATTTGGATGAAACCGTGGGCTTAAAGAATAGAAAAACGTTTGACCAGATCAATTTCGGCGATACGGTGAGAGTTGAATATATAGAAGTGGTTCAGGAAAATGATGGCAAAACCAAAACCCAGAGATTGGCCAAGACAATAAGTTTCTTAAAGCCTGCTCCGGTGACTCCGGAAGCCTTGAATGTAATTGATACTAGTGATACAGATATGATAGATGCAGGCGGTTTAAACCTTAAGGGGATGAAGGGTGAGTAAAAAGAGGTTCTTAATAAAAATATTAAAGCTAAAACTAACGGCCCTGCTAGTGGCAGTAATCGCAGTTGCTTGTTTTATTTACCCTGCCCAGGCTGTGCAGATTAAAAGGGTGCAAACCGGTACTATTTATTTTGAGAGCATAGATATCGTAGATACTGCAACCCTTGAATATAAGGTAGATCCTACTAAGAGCATAATTTTGCTTACTTCTGAAGGTCCTACGGCTACCAGAGACGGTAATAATATCTATACTCCTTATTTTGAAGATTCTTCTAACCTGGCTATTGCGCGCGACTATGGCAATGTCGTGGGTACCGCGCGTTACCACGTAGCCGAGTTTAACGATGGTGTGAGAGTTATTCATGGTTTCTCTTCCATGAATAAGGATACCAAGGAAAAAACCATCGAGCTGCCGGATACGGTTGATCCGGATAAGTCAGTCGTAATTATTAACACCAGAGGGTATATAACCTCTTTGGCGTAATCAACGCTAATGCGCCAGATAATGACAAAGATGGTTTATCTAATAATCTAGAATCTGCATTAGGCACAAATCCTGATGATTCTGATTCTGATAAAG
>JAHKBC010000041.1 GCA_018825725.1 Candidatus Omnitrophota bacterium | reverse complement strand
GTAGTAGTTACCGCTGAAGAGATCATCGACCTGGTAGAAAAGAAGGGCGCTAAGAAAGCCGCTCAAGAAGTTGATGTGGTTACAACCGGCACCTTCGGCCCAATGTGTTCTTCCGGCGCTTATTTTAATATCGGCCATTCCAAGCCCAGGATTAAAATCGGAGGCGGAATTTGTAAACTCAATGATGTCCCGGCCTACACCGGCTTTGCTGCCGTAGATATCTATTTAGGGGCTACGGCTATTCCGGATGACGACCCCCGTAATAAAATTTATCCGGGTGAATTCAAGTATGGCGGGAGCCATGTCATTCAGGAGCTTCTTGAAGGCAAGGATGTGCGCCTGGAAGCAACCGGTTATGGCACGGATTGTTACCCGCGCAGGAAATTAGAAACTCTGATTAATTTAAAAGATTTGAATGAAGCGGTGTTGTTTAATATCCGCAATGCCTATCAAAATTATAATTGCGCGGTGAATTTATCCGACAAGATGATTTATACCTATATGGGCGCGCTTAAGCCTAATCTAGGTAATGCTAATTATTGTTCAGCCGGGCAACTTTCGCCGTTATTAAAAGACCCGCATTACAAGACGATCGGTATTGGAACCAGGATATTCTTAGGCGGAGGTATTGGTTATGTAGCTTGGCAAGGAACACAACACAATCCTAATGTTAAAAGAAAGGATAATGGTATTCCCACTGTGCCATCCGGAACCGTGGCTGTTATCGGTGACCTAAAGCAGATGAAAGGCGAATGGTTGAGAGGAACAAGTATGTTGGGTTATGGTGTAACTTTGGCTGTCGGTATTGGCGTGCCCATACCGGTATTGAATGAAGAGATTGCCCAATACGCGGCCAGTAAAGATGAAAACATATATACCCAGATTATCGACTATAGCCAGAACTATCCGCAGGTGGTATCAGGATCACTGGGTGAGATAAGCTATGCGCAGTTAAAATCCGGAAAAATTAAAGTTAATGGTAAGGATGTTGCGACCGGAGCCCTTTCTAGCTATTCCAAGGCTAAGGAGATTGCCGAGGAGTTAAAACAATGGATTGAGAAGGGGGATTTTTTATTGAGTGAACCGGTTGCGCCTTTACCTAGTGCTGAATCAGGTTATGGTTTGAAGCTGTTAAAAGAAAGACCGATTAATTAAGGCGTACTTGCTTTGGCTCAAAAGATATGCTAAAATTCTCTGTGATAGTGGAGATACAATTTTCGGAGTTTCGCTAGATGCGTCTGACGACGCATTTTGGTGCTCAAGCCCCGCTTTGCGGGATAAATTTGCATACAAGAAAAGAAAAACAAATTTAGGAGGTTAGCTATGGATAGTGTTCAGGTTGAGAAAGCATTGGATAAAGTAAGGGATATGCTCGCTCTTGAAGGCGGTAATGTTGAGTTAATAGATGTAGGCGAAGATGGGGTAGTTAAAGTAAAACTTACCGGGGCTTGTGGTTCTTGTCCAATGAGTCAGATGACGCTTAAAATGGGGATTGAACGTACGTTAAAACAAGAAGTCCCGGGAGTAAAAGAGGTGATTTCAGTATGACGACCAAACGCATAGTATTGCATTTTCCGCAGCGGCTGGTGGATAAGCCGATAGTCTATAAATTGATTAAGGATTTTGCCCTGCAATTCAATATCCTCAAGGCATATGTTACGCCTCAAGAGGAGGGCTTGATGGTCCTGGAGCTTAAAGGTAAAGATGAGGATTATCAAAAAGGCATAGAATATCTGCAGTCTTCAGGCGTCAAGATTCAGCCCTTAAGCGAGGATATTATCCGCAACGAAATAAAATGTACCGATTGCGGTGTTTGTGTTCCCATCTGTCCGACTCAAGCTTTGGTGGTCGATCCCATAACCCGTAAAGTGCATTTTTATGACAATAAATGCATTGCCTGCGAGTTGTGCGTTAAGATCTGCCCCACGCATGCCATGGAGCTACATTTTTGACCTGCCTAGTTATCTTGAGAGATGCGCGATAAGATCCTAGAATTCTTAAAAAAGAATAACGAATATACCTCCGGTGACCATTTGGCTCATTCTTTAGGCATAAGCCGACAGGGATTATGGAAACATATCCAGGAGTTAAGGGATTCTGGTTATGATATTGCTGCGGTTCCGCATCTAGGGTATAAGCTGATTTCAATACCTGATAAATTATTTCCTTCCGAGATAACCCATGGCTTAGATACCAGATTTATTGGAAAGAAGGTTTATTATTTTGACAAGGTAACCTCGACCATGGATGTGGCTATGCAATGGGTTACTAAGGGCGCAAACGAAGGGACAATTGTTATAGCCGAAACTCAGATTAAAGGCAGGGGCAGGTTAGGCAGGCAGTGGTTATCTCCTAGATATAAGGGGATATATTTATCATTAATTTTGAAACCAAGAGTTGCGCCTGCTCAAGCCTCTATTTTTACACTGCTTGCGGCCGTAAGCATTTGTGAAGCAGTAAAGGATGAAATCGGGTTGGATGTCCAGATTAAGTGGCCTAATGATATCTTGATCCGTAATAAGAAATTTTGTGGTATTCTTACCGAAATGGACGCAGAAACCGATGAGATTAAATTTCTGGTTATAGGTTTGGGGTTAAATGTAAATAATGACAGAGGGGAATTATTAGCCGGGGCAACATCATTAAAAGAAGAGCGAAAAGAAAAGGTTAACCGGATAACTTTACTTCAGGCGATACTGCGCAGGATTGAAAAAAATTATCTTCTCTTTCAAAAAGAAGGGCCTGAGGTTATCACTCAGAAATGGCGCGAGTATAATATAACCCTGGGCAAGAGAGTTAGGATTACTTATCGCCATAAACATCTGGAAGGCCAGTCTGTGGATATAGATCAGGACGGGGCGTTACTTATACGCAACAGCTCAGGATTAATCCAGAAGGTTACTTCCGGAGATGTAACCTAATGTCAACCGTATAAAAACATATAGTTGACATTTCATGAGGCTATTTTATAATAACCGCATGCTTTTTAAAAGATGCGGTTTATTTATTTTTGTCTGGTTCTTTCTGCGTTCTTTATTATCCGCAGCAGAAAACCCAACCCTGGATTTAGAACCTATTATTATTACCAAAAGCTCTATTTATTCTCCTCAGGCCTATATTTGCGGCCAAGAAAAATTACCTTATTTATTCGGCGATTCGGCTGTTGAAGGTTTAAGATACCTTCCGGTTGACCTGCAGAGCCGTTTGCCTGCGGCGGGTGTGCAGATGGATTTTTCATTGCGTGGCTCGAATTACCAGGGGGTGTTGTTACTTTTGGACGGGCAAAGGATCAATGATCCTCAGACTGGCCATCATAATGCTGACTTGCCTTTAACCCGGGAAGATTTAGAGAGGGTGGAAGTGATTACCGGAGCCCCATCTTCTATTTACGGTTCGGATGCAATAGGCGGGGCGATTAACTTTATAGTTAGAAAGCCCGTTAAGAACCAGGTTGTAGTTGAGTCGAGCCTGGGCGGATATGGAACAAGCTCGGAAT
>JAHKBC010000040.1 GCA_018825725.1 Candidatus Omnitrophota bacterium | reverse complement strand
TCGTAATTTCCCGACGTAGCAATAGCCTTATCCCTTAACCGGACATACTCGCGGATACGATTACTTCCTGGCTGCCTTACTCCTACACGCCAGGGCTTGCCTGATTTATTACCCAAACAATAGATGTCTCCGCCGGCATTTATCAAACAACTTTTAACCCCTGCTTCTTTTAATTCCCTTACGGCGGAATCTACAGCATAACCCTTGGCTAACCCTCCCAAATCCAGGGTCATTCCCGGAACTTCGAATTTTACCACAAAGTTGTCTTCATCCAAAATAATCTTTTCATATCCAACCAAAGCCAAAGCTTCTTTTATCTGAGCTGAATCAGGTATTCTATATTTCTTATCGGTAAAACCCCAGACTTTTAATAGCGGGCCAACCGTTATGTCAAAAGCCCCTGCGCTGAGCTTATAGAACCTTCCCGCTTCATTTAAGAGATATAATACCTCTGCCGAAACCTTTGACTCACCATATTTATTTAATCTAAATATCTGGCTTTGGGAATCATATTTACTGAATAATCCCTCTACCCTTTTAATTTCCTGAAAAACTATTTCCGACGCTTTTGGTTCAGGTGAAATAACCTCCACCATAGTACCCATCATCAAACGGTTATTTATATACAAGTTCTCATCTGCACACCCTGTCAGCAGGCAATATACCGCGCAAATGACAAAAAATAAAATTTTATTCACCAACAATCACCTTAACCATATTCTTAAGCTCGGCAGGAGGTAGGCGGTATTTAACCAGACAATCAAGCGCTCCCAGTTCTACAGCTCTTTCTTTTTCCTCGCGGGAATCGCGCGATGTCAGAACTAAGACTGGTATATCCTTTAAGGCGGGGTCGCTTTTAACCATGGTAAGGAATCCAAACCCGTCAAGCCCAGGCAGGCTTAACTCAATAATAATAAGGCTGACGGGAAGGCTGTATTTTATACGTTCTAATGCCTGGCTACCCTTTTACTAACCAGCCATTAATTCAGTGACCATATTATATACCTCGGCAGGAGAAGTCTTCTGTTTTATTAAACAATCAACTGCGCCAAGCTTAACTACCTCCTCCCTGGTCTCTTCCGAGTCTCTGGAAGTAAGAACTAATACAGGTATATCTTTAGTAGCTGCGGAATCCTTAACAACCGCTAAAAAACTTAACCCATCTAACCCCGGAAGAATAAGGTCAAGGAGAACAAAATCAACCTTGTTGGAATTTATCTTTTCAAGCGCTTCGTTACCATCCTCGGCAGTTATAGTAGAATAACCATTCTTCTCAAAGACATCCTTAAGCATGCTCAGATTTAATTTATCGTCATCGATAATCATGACTACTTTATTGTCGGGCATACCCCCCTCCTTTTTTATTTATGCTTAAATGTTATATTATAACTTAGCTCGATAGTCCTGACCAAGTCTAATAACAGCGTATTAACTGGCGTAGGTATAGCCATCTCCTGGGCAAGACGCACAACTACAGAATTTATAAAATCTATCTCAGTGCGCTTCTGGGACAAAACATCCTGAAGCATAGAAGAAAGATTATTTGCCGTTGCCTCACAAACCGCCTCAACTTTAGCTAAAGGGTCATCATAAATAAGTTTTATCCTCTTTCTTTTGGCAACCCGGGTGGCCTCGGCTACCGCATTCCTAAGAATCCTGCGCGTACCCTCAAATTCAAGCAATTTTCCGTTAGGTAGGCCAGTTATCGCAGTCAGAGCATTTATCCCGACGTTAATCAAAAGCTTTGACCAGAGAAGTGAACGGATATCCCGAGACACGCGAACATTTAACCCGGCGGACTGAAATAACTCTCTTATAGAGCGTAATTCAACCGGAATCTTTCCGTCTATCCTGCCGATAATGGTCTCGCCTTCTCCGCAGTGCCTGACTAATCCTGTCTCAATAAGCGTTGCCCCTAATTCAGTAGCCCCTCCAATTACCCTCTCTTCGCCGACAATCTCAGAAATAATTTCCAAGCTCCCTATCCCATTCTGCAAAGAGAGAACTCTTGTATTCTGGACTAGCAAAGGACGGATAGAAGGAACTGCCTGTTTTGTATCATAAGCCTTAACACAAATAATAATCAGTTCACATGGCGGAACCTGTTTGATATCAGAAGTTGCTTTTACCTTAGCCTGCCAGTTTCCAGAAACCCCTTCGATCCTAATCCCTGAATTGTTTAGCTGGTTGGCTCTAAAGCAGTCCTTATCCAAGAGCCAGAGCTCCTCTTTAGTTTTAGATAAAAATCCGGCCAACAAACAACCTAAAGATCCGGCCCCCAGAATCGCAACCCTCATAACCAAACCTCCTAGTTTAAATACCCAATGGCAGAAAATTATCGATCTTATTCAATACTCTTTGGGAATTTAATTCTTTTTCCAGGTGAAAATTAAAAAATGAGTCCAACAATAAATCCAGTTCTTTCTTAATCACAGGATTGATGCCCAAATTCAGATTGGCTTTAAAATCATTCTTTTGAATATGCAGTATCGTAGCCACAGTACCCTTAAAGATGTTCCTTAAAGATACGCTCCTTTTACTTCTGGTGCATCCCGGGCATACCAACCCGCCCAGGCTCAGAGAAAATTTCATCTCTCCCGACATCTTTGCGTCGCATAGAACGCATGCATCCAAATTTGGTTTAAAACCCGACAGAGACAGTATCTTGATTTTAAAAATAGCTAATATTTTATCCGGATTGCTACTGACGCCTAAATGCGTAAGCAGGTTAAGGAATAAATCAAAAACCTCAATATTCTTCTCCTCTACCGGCATAACCGCATCTACCAACTCTGTAGCTAAGCTCACCATGCCTAGTTTACGTAAATCTAAACGTAGAGGACTGAAACTATTTATTAAATCACACTGGCTCACCAGATGAAACGCAGAGTTCCTTCTGGGGTAAAAAATTATCTCATTATGAGAGAATAGCTCCAAGGTGCTGGCGAATTTAGCCGGCTCTGTCCGCGCCCCCTTCAATACGCCAGTTAACCTGCCAAAATCCCGGGTGTAAAAATTAACCAAAAAAGAGGTCTCTCGTAACTCGCGCCTCTTAAGAATAATAGCTTCACTGCGCTCTATAGGCATAACTAATTTTATTGTTGAATACCTAATCTTTCTAATAAATTTGCTGACATTGCATTCATCCGCTTGCGCTGACCAAGCGTAAAATCATTATAACCTAAAATGTGCAGTATACCGTGAGCAATATACAGATAGGCTTCATAATCCAGACTGGTTTTAAAGACGCGTGAATTGGTAACACAAGTCTCTGTAGAAATAACTATATCCGCATGAATATTCTCTTTGCCGCGGCTAAAATCAAATGCCAAAACATCCGTAGGGCTATCTTGACCCAAGTATAAACGATTGAGCTTTCTCATAGCGCCATCGCCGGTAAAACAAACCAAAATTTCCGCGCCACCTTTAAAACCTTGCTGCTTGAGCGCGTAAGAAACAATTTCTTTAATTTTTTTGTCACTCAACGATACGCAAGAAGTTAACCTAACTCGCCCCTTGTTCTTGGTTGGGGCCAAGGTCAAATTCTTTCGCAGTCTTTTTATGGTCACGCAGCAGTTTTTCATCCGGGTAATTTATGCGCGTATGATAGATTCCGGTTAAGATACGGATAAAAACATTAGAGATCTTCTCTAAATCCTTTAACGTCAAATCGCACTCATCAAGCTGTCCGTCTATAAATTTATTATTAATAATCTTGTGCACAATTTCTTCGATTTTCGGTACATTGGGCTCTTTCATTGCCCGGGTAGCCGCTTCTACGGAATCAGCCAATAGGACTATAGCGGTTTCTTTAGTATTGGGTTTAGGCCCGGGGTAACGAAAACCCTCCTCTTTTACCTCCTGGTCTTCCTCCAAAGCCTCTAATGCCCGGCGGTAAAAATAATAAACCAAACCGGTACCGTGATGCTGCTGAATAAAATCGATTATCCGCGGATTTAATCTATGGGCCTTTGCTAACTCAAAGCCTTCCTTGACATGATTTATAATAATGAGTTTGCTCATATTCGCAGGAAGGCTTTCGTGTTTACTGACTTTAATGGCCTGGTTTTCGCTGAAATATTCAGGTTTTTCAAGCTTTCCTATATCATGATAATATGCCCCCACCCTGGCCAATAGGGTATTGGCCCCCACTGCCTCACAGGCAAGTTCAGAGATATTGCCTACAATTAAGCTATGATGATATGTGCCGGGCGCCTCCATAATCATCCGGTTTAAGAGCGGATGATGAAAATCTGCTAATTCTAAAAGGCTGATATTGGTAATCGTATTAAAAAGGTATTCAAAAACCGGAGTACTGCCTAATACAACAACGCTACACAAAAAACCATTAGCTACTAATAGTAGATACCCTTGGTGATTAGAAATAATAAAATTATCCATAAATAATAAAGAAAATGCCTGGATTATACCTGTAATAATTCCTCCCCGGATAACCGTATTGCGTGTACGGGCATCAAAAACCAGGACGCTGGAAACTAATCCGCTAATTAAAAAAAGTATCCCTATGAGAACGTTATTAGCCGACATAAGAGAAACGCTTAAAGACAAGGAGATAGTAATGATAAGGCTAGTTATAAGATCATTAAAGAGCAGGGTAATCAACATCGGAGCAATAGAAAATGGAATAAAATAAATCGAATACCCTCTAGATATCAAAAAGAAACTCGAAACAAAGATAAGAACAAAGATCAAAATCAGATAAAGCAGGTTTTGTGGTTTACAAAAGAGATTCTTACGATATATAAAATCTATGTAGAGAACAATCGACAAAAGCAATAATACTATAATCGGATTGATTTTGAGGCTAAAGCTCACAAAGAAAAGAAACAGCCCAAGCAACAAAATAACAAACAATCTCCTGAGATCCAGCGAAAAATCCGAGAATTGTATTACAAACTTAAATTTATTGATTCCGGTTAGCTTTTTCATATGCTTGAACGATCTTTTGTACTAATTCATGCCTGACCACATCCAGGCCGCTGAAACGGGAGATTTTTATTCCCTCTATACCCTTTAAAATTTCTAAAGCCTGTAATAGGCCCTGAGGCTTTCCTCCCGGTAAATCACTCTGAGTTATATCACCGGTAATAACTACCTTAGAATCAAAACCCAGCCTTGTCAAAAACATCTTCATCTGTTCCTGAGTTGCATTCTGGGCTTCATCTAAGATAATAAACGCGTCATTGAGCGTTCTACCCCGCATGTAGGCTAAAGGAGCGACTTCAATAATACCTGATTCTATATATTTTTCAATTCTATCGCCTTCTATCATATCATAAAGCGCGTCATATAAAGGCCTAAGATACGGAGAAATCTTTTCATACATATCCCCGGGCAAAAACCCCAATGATTCTCCGGCTTCAATAGCCGGACGGGTAAGAATAATCCTGCGTACCTGCTGTTCTTTCAAGGATTTTACGGCGGCAAACATAGCCAAATAAGTCTTACCGGTACCGGCCGGGCCTACGCCAAAAACAATATCGTATTTCCGGATTGCCTCAACATATTCCCTTTGCCCCTTTGTCTTAGGCTCAATTATCCTTTTATTAGTAAAACCCATCCTTCTATTATTAAACATCGCGGCCTGAAGGCCGTTTTGGACATCCTTCCTGCCCTTGTTAAGATTACCCGCATCTCTCATTTCCAAACTACGGAAGTCATTATGAGTAAAATCATTCAAAAATTCCTGAATAAGGTTCGCTGCTTTTTTAACCCGGGCAAAAGACCCGTTGATCCTTAAGTTCTCCCCATCCAAAGACAAAGACACCTTTAAATCTCTCTCTAATCTCTTGGCATTTCTATCATGCAAGCCAAATAAACCCTGCGCCTGATTAAGACTGTTAACCCGAATTATCTTTTCCATAAATCAAAAATGCCTCTGGCGTTTATTTTTGATTTATTCCGCGCTCTGCGCGGAATTACTACCTTAAAATTTGATTTGCCTCTGGCGTTTTGTTTAATTTTATCCTGCCTTCAAACAAACCATACCTTTGGTGTATATGGTTTGTTTGATACCGTGCTCTGCACGGTACTGGCGCTTAGGATTAAATTTATCCCGCATTATGTGCGGGACTTATTTCATTGTATCTTTTTTAACTTTAACAGCCTCGTCGCTTTGATAGACAGAATCCAGCACTACATTAATAACCTGGCCAGGCAATATTTTATCCGGTCCTTTTAGAACTTCGGAATTGGCTTCGTAAATTTTAGTCCATTTACGGCTTGACCCATAGAACTTCTTGGATATACTTTGCAGGGTATCATTTTTTTGTACAGTATATTTTTCTATCCTTTGAGTAACCTCTACCTCCGACGGCAGAGAAGATTCTGTCAGATTGCCTTCTTCAGCTTGAATCACCGGAGAAACTGTCCGTATATCCTGCGCCTGTTTTAATTCAGGCTTTTCTCTGGGTTTAGCCAATGAGGGAAACTCGAATTCAATAACCTGTATTGTGCGAGTAGTCTTCCTGGGCTTGTCTTCAGGCAATTGCTGATTAGCCTGCAGGTATCCCCGGTTTCCCGGTAATTCCTGGTCGACCCTCTCTCTAGTTACCTGGTAGGTTCTGGCAACACAACCTGATAATAAAAGAACAATAAACAGAATAAGCAAATTAAATCTATTCTTTAAGAACATCTAAGCCTCCATTATTTATTCGCTGCGAATAACACAAAAGCAATCTGATAACCATATTCAATCTTTTTTTTGATTGTCAGGTTCTTTTACGATTAAATGTAATTCTTTTAATTGTTTTTTATCGACAACTGAAGGAGCGCTGGTTAAAGGACAGAAGGCCTTCTGTGTCTTAGGGAAAGCAATTACCTCCCTGATACTCTGCTCGCCTGCAATCATGGCTAATAACCTGTCTACGCCAAAAGCAAATCCTCCGTGCGGAGGCGCTCCATATTGGAAGGCTTCCAAGAGAAATCCAAATCGCCTATAGGCATCCTCTTTCTCAATACCAATAAGTTTAAGAATCCTCTCCTGTAGTTTCGGGTCATGGATTCTTATTGAACCTGAACCAATCTCAGCCCCATTCAAAACCAAATCATAAGAACGCGAGCGCACCTTCTCCGGAGAACTCTCAAGTATCTCAATGTCCTCCTGAACCGGAGCAGTAAAAGGATGGTGCTCGCTCTCCCAGCGCTTCTCTTCCCCATTATATTTCAAGAGTGGAAAATCGATAATCCAGACAAAAGCAAATTCCACATTCAACTCTGCGCGCAGGTCCGGCTTATCACTCTTAAATTTAGCTACCGCATCCTTATATTGCATACGCGGAAAAGGCCTCTTTAATTCTACTCCTTTTAGCTCTTTAAATATGATCTGCATTAATTCTTCAAAAACAGTAAAAATATCCTCCTCCTGAATAAAAGACATCTCTAAATCCAACTGCGTGAATTCGGGCTGGCGGTCAGCCCTAAGGTCCTCATCCCGAAAACATTTAGCAATCTGATAATACTTCTCAATACCCGCAACCATGAAAATCTGCTTAAACAACTGGGGGGATTGAGGCAAGGCGTAAAATTCACCCGGATTAAGCCGCGATGGCACCAGGTAATCCCTAGCGCCTTCAGGAGTAGATTTTGTCAAAATAGGTGTTTCGCATTCAATAAATCCATGGTTGTCAAGATAGGCTCGGATAACTCTAAAAAGATCATGCCTTAGCCTAAAATTACGCAATACCTTCGGCCTGCGCAAGTCCAGATAGCGGTACTTAAGACGCATCTCCTCTGTAATATCCAAATCGTCTTTAATTTCAAAAGGCGGAGTCAGGCTGGAATTAAGAATTTCCAATTCCAGGCCCAATATTTCGATTTCACCAGTCGGTATTTTGGAATTAATCATTCCGGACGGACGAAGATTAACTATCCCTTTTACCCTAACCACAAACTCAGAACGCAACTCCTGGGCTTTCAGGTAAGCACCTTGTGACTGCTTAGGAATAAATACAATTTGGGTAATACCAGACCTATCCCGAATATCTATAAAAATAAGCTTCCCATGGTCACGCCTAGTATCTACCCATCCGCATAAAATAACTTCCCTTGCGGCATCTTTACTATTTAATTCTCCACAGGTGTGAGTCATCAGCATAAATACTCCTATTTGATTCGTGATTCGTGGTCAGTGCCTGCCTTACGGATAGGCAAGGTCCGCGGTTCGCGGTTAATTAGTAATTCCTGCACAACAGTAGAAATCGCAACTTCTCTCTGATTTCCTGTAGTTAGATCTTTTAAGGTTATGCTCTTATTCTGCAGTTCGTTATCGCCTAAAATTAAGACGGATGCAGCGCCAAGGTCATTCGCCCTCCTCATCGCTCCTTTTAAAGACCTATTCTCGTAATCTGTATCGGCCGAGATGCCAGCCTGACGCAAATCACGTAGAATAGTAATCCCTGTCTTCCTTGCGGCTTCCCCCATGGTTATTAGATACACTAGATCATTACTTTGGGCCGTTGGCAGTGGGCCACTAACCATCAAAAGCCTCTCCATACCAAAAGCAAAACCTATTGCGCCTGCGGCATTACCTCCTAAATCCCCAACCAGGTTATCATACCTGCCGCCTGCGCCTAAGGCATCCTGCTGCCGGCCTAAATCAGGGTGAGTAAATTCAAATACTGTGCGTGTATAATAATCCAGGCCCCGCACTAGATACTCAGAACAAGAATAATCAACTCCCAATAAAGTCAAACCCTGCTTCACCTGCTCAAAATGAATGCGGCACTCCTGGCACAGATGGCCATTACCTATCTCTAACCCTTGCACCACTACCTGACAAGATTCATTTTTGCAATCCAGGATCCTCAAACTATTGCGCTCAAATCTTGCTTGGCAATCAGAACATAGCTCGTTAAGCTTTATTTTTAATTTGTCATACAGAATGGATGATAAATTACTTTTATCCTTGGCGCACCCTAAGCTATTAAGTCTAACCTTATAACCGCCAATACCGAAGTCTTTAAGTAACCTATCTGCCAGCGAAATAACCTCTATATCAATATACGGCTGATACGCGCCGATAACCTCACAACCTAAATGATGGAATTGCCGCAAGCGCGCTTTTTGCGGACGCTCCAAGCGAAACATGGGCCCGGTATAATAAAGTTTAACCAACCCATCTTTTTTTTCCAGATTATTCTCCACATAAGCCCTGACCACGGAAGCTGTCCCTTCAGGCCTTAAAGCATAAAGTTCGGAATTATTCCTGATCAAAAACATCTGCTTTTGCACAATCTCGGCAGATTCTCCTAGGCTACGATTAAATAAAGCTGCTTCTTCGATCAATGGAGGGCGAATCTGACGATAATTATACAGAGAAAAAACTCTACGCGAGATCTTTTCTATTTTTAACCAAAAGTCAGTCTCTTGCGGAAGGATATCTTTTGTTCCGGCTATTCTCTTAAACATTTACGCTCTATTTTATCTTTTTTTTCATCTCCAGGCCCGGTTTAAAAACTACGACCTTTCTGGGAGGAACCGGGATTATTTCTCCGGTGCGGGGGTTACGCCCTGTACGGCTCTTTCTCTGTTTGATCCTAAAAACTCCGAAGTTACGCAGCTCAATTTTCTCTCCCCGAATCAATGCCTCGATCATATAATCAAAAGTCTTTTGAACTATCCTCTTGACATCTGACTGCTTTAAGGTAGTTTCATCAGAAATCCTTAAAACTATATCCTTCTTAGTCATTTTTCTTCACCTCCTTTATTAATGTAACTATAACATCTCCAGAAAGTTACATTAATATAACACAAAAATACCTATTCGTCAACTAACTCTTATTAAATCCTTAGAGATAGCCTATCTTCGCCTAATAGATTTTCTATGTCACCAACCAACTTTTCTGATGGAGTAACATATAAATCTTCGCCAACGACAATCTTCATACGGGATTTGGAAGGAGAATCCAGATGCAGATATACAGGAATTTTTCCGGGACTAATAGTAAGGATACCTTTGAGGCTATCAAAAATATTCTCCCTAGTACCTGGAGATAAAGTTATGTCTATGGCAGTAATAAGGCTGTAAAATTCATCTACGGGAAAAAGATCGTTAACCACGATCTTGGGTGGTTCCTCTTTAAGATTAATCCTACCCCTGACCATAACTACTAAATTAGCCTGTATGTAGCGGCTTACCTTCTGATAAACAGCAGGAAAAACCAAGACTTCAATAATACCGTCTAGGTCTTCAAGCTTAATAATCGCCATCTTCTCCTG
>JAHKBC010000039.1 GCA_018825725.1 Candidatus Omnitrophota bacterium | reverse complement strand
GATCTGGATTATCTGGCATTTAATAAGAAATCAGGAAAATACGAAGGAATTAACAAAGCAAAAATTGAACGCCAGATACATTTCTGGAAGACATTAATTAAATATTGGATTATTGTTGGAGTATTTGTATTACCGGTGTTAAGCATCTTCTATGCCTATGATATTATGCCGGCTTGGGGTTTCTTAGCGGGAGGATTTATCCTCGCATTTAATTTCTTGGTCTCCGCACGCAGCTGGTGGAATTTATTACTTGAGTCAGTCTCAAAATCTCTTGAAGAGCAGGGTAAATGGCGCCAGTATTCCAATTATAATTCCATACCAAGACAGGTCGTTTTGAGTATAAATAATGACCCGTATTTAACCGATATATATAAAATAGTGCTGGTAGAGGAGACGTTAAGCAAGTACTTCTTAGTAACTAAAGAAGAGAAGGCGGCTCTTATTAATGCACTTATAACCGGAAAGCTACCAGAACTAATTAATCCTCGCGCAAAAACTAAAATCGTTGAGTTCTTTAATAAATTGAATCTCTATAGCAGGTCAGAAATGCAAGAAATAGCAGAATTTATAAGAGCTAACCCAAGAAGAACACTCCTTAAATTATACACTAAGATAACTGCCAATAACCAGCTAGGCTTATTTCCCAGGGCAAGCTTGGATAAAGGCGGAGATATTAAGAGTCCGTTTAGGATCTTGAAAGAGGCATATAAGGGAGATTGGTTGGTGTATCTTATATATCTTGCCAGAACACTCCCAGAGAGCAAAAGAGGTAGTTTTATAAAAAGATACTCTGATCCTAAGTTTTCTTTTGAGAAAACATTAAAAGGATTCTTATCGGAAGGGGTATTAATAAATAATGAAAGAGGAGATGCTATTACTAAGAGTGAATTTGAATCAAGGTACTCAACAAGAGAAGCAGTTTTAGATGCATTACGAAATGAGTTAAATTATTTACCTATAGTTGATGTGATATTCATTGCAGATAGGTTAAGGATAAATCTTGATGATACGAAGAAAGAGATGAAAGAGCTTAAGCCTCATCAGAATGCTAACATTTGGAACTTAGAAAGCAGGATAAAAGATATAGTTATGAATCATCTTGCTGTTGAAGGCAGTATTTCTTTAGAGGAATTAATGTTGTTTCTAATCGAGGTAATGCTAGTGAAACAAATTATTACTCAGTGGATAATGTATCGCGTGGATAACGTTGTAAAAACAGTAAGGACATCTACAGAATCTTCACGTATAGGTTACCAGGTATTTCTTAAGCATGCACTTGGACTTGACTATTTTCCTTCTCAGGAGGAAATGTTGGATTATTGGGCAGGTATACTTAATTATAATGTTTCTAATCCTAATGCGGCAAAGAACCATTGGCAGCCACTGATTAGAACATTACAGGATGTTGGTTGGAGATATGCACAATGGCAGAAAGGAGTTCCTTTAGATATGCCATTAACTATAGTTGATAATTCTGTTACTCCAGAAACAGCTAAGCCCTTTGCTGGCTGGGGATTCAAAGTAGATAACTGGACTTATGCTTTAACTGTTGCCCATGGAGGTGAAGTTGATGAAGATGACGGAGTAATATTCAATACTGACTGGGAGCATACAATATATCCGACAGACGTATTTTTACTTCCCTTTGTTGCTTATGAGTTTACTAGGAGAAAAGACTTAGGTATAGTTTTAACTGAATTACGCGATGCTGACGAAGGTATGACTCCTACTGCAAAAGACCAGATAATAGCTGAAGATGTATGGAATACCAGGATGCTTCCGGCAGAGAATAGGATAGGGGCTACAGCAATGTACGGTCCTTGTATTGTGCGTTTACCGGCAATGAGGTATTTTGGAGCTAATACCAGTAAAATTGAAGACTCTGCTACTGCGCAGGAAATATTAAAGAGAGGATATAAAACTGATTATGCTCCTGGCATTACTATGGGCCGTGGTCGTGAAAAAACACATGGCCGTATGCCTGGTTTCGTTAATAGATTCGGAGGTTTAGTCGTAGATAATAGTTTAACGCCGCACTTCCAGCAGATGCTTGCTAGTCCGCGCATACACTGGACTGAGAAATTAACCCTTTTATTTAACGATGATCACTATATCAATCAAGCGTTAATACCGCGTTACAATCTTGCTATATTCCTCTTCTCTTTCTTCGTATCGTTTACGCCATTCGCCTATTTGGCAGTGCCTGGATTCTTTATTGTCCTACAATACATATTCTCACAGGCAATTACTACCGGAGGTATCAGGAATTATATAAGAAGCAATGGAACCGTAAAAGGGTACTTGATGTATTTAGGAAGATTTTGGAGTTTGATATTTACATTTATATCTCTTATCCCCAATGATGCGCATAAAACAATAAGAGCATTATGTGGAGAAAGCGGCGTATTTTTAGGTGGGGCTAAAGATGTAAAATATGCTTCAGAGAAATTTACTTATCTTTACGATACTTACCGCCAGTCAATCAAATGGGGTGTCATTTTATTAGGCATACTATTATTATCACCTCTGCATCCTTATGGTATTGCAGGACAGATATTCTTCTTTGTTTTCCCGTTCGCATTCATATTCGGTCCGTTTATGAAAAACGGGCACTCCAGGCCTCTTGTCTCAGGGTTTATTTTTGGCGGTGCAGCTTTAGCGTTCATGGTACATAATTTTGTAATACCTTTTGCGCCTATGATTGCTTTAGGTATTTGTGCAGCATTTGTAGTCTCTTCAATTATTGCCGCCATAACCGGAGAAAAGTACAATAAAGGTATTTGGCATGGATTAATCGCAATCATTGAATTCTTAATATTTGATTTTATACCTGTTAATAGAATTATTAGAATACTTTCAGTTTTTTATCTTAAAG
>JAHKBC010000038.1 GCA_018825725.1 Candidatus Omnitrophota bacterium | reverse complement strand
TAAAAACCTTAATATTCCCGGCAGCCATAGGATATTTGAAAAAAAGTGTAGTTATCTCTTCGGCAGGCCTCTGCTCTATATTAATCTCTTTGCCGCTCTTAATACTCAAGTCAAAGGTAGAATAGGGAGCCGCCACATAAAAAGGAATATTGTGCTGGCGGCATAAAACTGCCAAGGCATAAGTACCGATCTTATTGGCAGTATCACCGTTTGCCGCAATCCTATCTGCCCCTACAATAACCTTGTCGATCTTTCCTTGCTGCATAAGAACGGCGGCCATACTATCGCAGATCAAAGTCACGTCTATACCTTGCCTCTTTAATTCCCAGGTAGTCAACCGCGCCCCCTGTAAAAGGGGCCGAGTTTCGCAGGAATAAACCGAGATCTTCTTACCTCTGGCGCTGGCTGCATAGATCACCCCTAATGCCGTTCCGTAATCTACGGTAGCCAAAATACCGGCATTACAAATAGTCAATATACTATCCCGGCTAGAAATAAGTTTCTCGCCGTATGAGCCTATCTTACGGCAAAGCAATCTATCTTCCTCAATAATTTCTTTGGCCTCTTTTAATAGCAAAAACTTAATCCGGTTTATGCTTTTATGCTTATTTTCCCGGCTAACCCTATTCATCCGCTCCAGGCCCCAAAAAAGATTCCTGGCTGTGGGACGGGAACTGGCAATATACCGGGAGACCTTTTTCAGGGTTTGGAAAAATTTATTTAAATCAATCCCCTTAAAATCCCGAATTCCCAGATAAACGCCTAAAGCCGCGGCCGCGCCCAAAGCAGGAGCGCCCCTCACCTTTAGCTGCCGGATTGCTCTCCAGAGCATCCTAATATCATTAACATACAGATACTCCAAACGCTTGGGTAATCTGGTTTGATCGATTATCTTTATCTTATTATTCTGCCAATCTATACTTTTTATGCGCATATAATTTATTCCTTGCTAAAGAGCTCGGAATTTCCCGCCCACATAGCAAAATACGGCAATTTGGCATCCCTGAGCTTAAGCATAACAAGAAATGGCTTATCAAAGATAAGTTTTTTCTGTTTTACGGTTGTGCTCATTCCCAAAGTACCTACTCCAAGGTCAGAATTTTGCATCCCGCCTTCCTGATTGAATTTGAAGCGCACAATCATGAGCGCTTTGGCAATCAAAGGATTCCTGAGCACGACATTTGATATATATTTACCGGAGAGCTCTTCGAAATTATGGCTAAGGTTAAAATCTATCTTGGGTATCTGCAGGGTGTCTCCTTTAACCAAATCACTGGGCTGATTTTTTTTCACTCGGCTAAGCACATTATTAACAGTTTCCAAAAGTGTTTTTTGCGGAGCAGTCTTAGCTAAAATCAGCTGCTCGTTTTCTATATTTGTCTTAAGAAGAATAATAAAATCCTTATCGTCCTGATAGTCAAAAACGCTGACCTGTTTTCCCACATTCTGAGAAGCTTCTCCATAATCGTAATTCAGAATACCAAAGGCGCTGACGGCGCTAAAGCCGTTGAACATTACTGGCTCTTCCAGGCTTTCAAACTCATAAGTAAATTTGGGCTCTTTAATGAAATGCGCGTAAACAACAATATCGTTATGGTTATCCAGCCTTATATCTACGGGCATATCATTGCCAAACTTATCCCTCTCTCCCTTAAGCAGGCGCCGTTCAATCCCCTCTTCTTTTAAACCGGCAATGACAAAATAATCTTTATCCGGAATATCTCTTTTGGAAATCGCCTTATTATTAAGAAGTTGCATCATTTCCGGGTCACCTTCAACCTTAAAAGGCTGGTCAAATACATCCTCCGCCAAAATATCCCAAGCCATATTAAAACCAGCGCAGAAAATGTTACTCTTGCCTTTGGCAACCGGAACCTCCAAAAGTGCGGTTACATTAGTAAGCATTAACTTCTTAGAATTTAATAATTCCGGCTCTTCATCAGAACATAATAGAAATTGAGCAGAAAGCAGATTTAAGATAAAAAAAAGAAAAAAAGCAAAGATTTTATTCTTCATCATCGCCACTCCCTTCTTTCTTTTGGGATTTAAGAAATTCCTTTTCGATAAAATCAAGCTTCACCAGAATCTCTTGCCTTATTTCAGCGCAGGAACCAAGCGGCAAAAGCTCCAGGACTTTGCGGTAAGATAAAAAAGCCCTCCTATATTCTCCCAGATTGAATAAGGCGTCGGCAAGATTATCATAAGTAACTGCTCTATCCGGTTCCAAATTAAGGGCCTGGTTAAAACAGGCAACTGCCTCGCTATGCCGGCCGATATTATTCAATAGCCAACCTTTATTATGATAAATAGTGGCATAATCCGGTTCCACAACAATCCCCTTATCAAATAAGACCAGGACCTCGTCGATTATACCCAGCTCTACCAAAGACAAAGCCCAGTCATTATAAGCTGCCCCGTCAGAGGGATTATGTCTTAAGACCTCCTGAAAATGCAAGGCAGCTCCCCGGTAATCACCCTCAAGCATCTTAACTTGCCCGCGAAAATATTCAATCTCCGGCAAAATGGCCTTGTCTTCAGATTCTTTTAACGCCTTAACCGCAATAGCAAAAGCTTCTTTTTGTGTTCCGTAAGTAATAGCCTGATCCAAAGCTATTCTTAAACTTAATAAATCGGGATTGCTTCCCATATTTTATAAACCAGCTATTTTAGCCAGCAGGCTCTTCTTAACTTTGAGAGCGGAAAAAGGACAGCTCTCCTGGCAGCAAAAACACGATATACATCCTTTATAATCGAATACTATTCTATTTTTTCTTATAGAAATTACTTTCTGGGGACAGATCTCAACACAACTAAGGCACCTGGTACATTTCTGGTGTATGCAATAAGGATAACACTTGATATATTTCAACACCGGTTTTAAAAAAGGAGAAACGCCTTTTTTCTGCAACAAAGGAACACTGGGAAACTGAAATGATTTTAACCTGGAGTTATCTATACTCTCCCCCAGGATAAGAATATCTTTTAAATCATTGGAACCCAACCCTCTCTGCGCTGCCTGGCTATTGGTAAGAATAGAACCGGGTTCAACTCCCATAATTAGAGCCAGCACGCTATCCAAAGCCACTGCATCGCTAGAAGCTAGCACTAAGCCTGCATTACGCAATCTACCGCTAGTCCCGGGGCCATCGCCCTCAATAGCCGTAATCCCGTCTAAAATATTCAGGCTGGGACGGACTTGGGCATAAAGATCAACCAACATTCTGGAAAACTCTTCAGGAGTAAAATGAAACTTATGCAGCTGGGCCTTGTAACTGCCTGGAATAAGGCCAAAGATATTCTTTACCGCGCCGGATAAAAAAGTTATCTGATGTGTCTTGAATTT
>JAHKBC010000037.1 GCA_018825725.1 Candidatus Omnitrophota bacterium | reverse complement strand
CTCCTAACCCCTTACCTTGTTTACCAAAGAAAGATTTGGCAATAATTATTTTTGGTTCTGTCTGGTTTTGTTTTTTAACTGATTTAAAATAAAACATGGTTACTCCTAAGGCTATTAGCGGTATAAATATTAATAAACTTACCGTCATTCTCTTCATTTTTCGTTTCTCCTCTCACTTCTTCCCTTGGTCATGCGAACAGGTAACTGTGGTTGAGTTTGTTGTTTGGTTATCTGCTTTATCTTTAGTGGTTACGGAAATAGTGTAAATCCTTCCTTCTAAGTCATTTCCATTTCTCCAGGCTTCCAGCTGAATAATACTGTTAAAGTTTGGAATTACTGGTTCAATTGTTTTGTATTCATCGGTTACTTTAAAGACATTCGAAGCAATCCCTGAAAGATTATCTGTGGCACCTCCACTTATGGTTACATTCACTAACTTATGATTCGGCGGCCAGAGAGTATTGGGTGTGGCAGAGATATTGACTTGCGGTGGTATTTTATCGATGTTTAAAGTGACAAATGTTGTGGCTCTATTGTCAGCTAAATCTACTGCCTCGCCACCTATGTGCTGATTTTTTCCTTCTGTGGTTACTGTAGTGGGTTCAGTAAAAGAATTAATTCCAGATAAGTTGTCAGTTGCAGTAAAGGTAACAATGACATCCGTGTTATGCCAGCCAGAGGAATTAGGTGGAGGTGAAATGGTGGTGGTTATTGTGGGTGGAGTCTTGTCAAGATTAATTTCAAGAGACTTTTGAGGTTCAACATTGCCAGTGTTGTCGGTGGACTTGTAATAGACAATAGTTGTTCCTTCTCTGGTAATGGTAAAAGAAGTAGCGTAGGTAATCCAATTTGTGCTATCCAGGCTATATTCTATCTTAGCTATGCCAGAGCCTTCTTCATTGTCAACTGCAGATAAAGAAATAGTTACATCGCTCTTATTCCAGTCAGCCTCATTAGCTTCAGGTGAAATTGAGGCAGTGGTTGTAGGAGGAACGTTATCTACAGAAGAGGTTACTTTATTTACGGTTCCGTTAGTGCGGGTAGCTTCTGGAACAGAGGGGAAATAGACCGTGGCGTAATTGATAACTTCTGAGCCATTAGGAGTAGTGTTTTTCACCTTGACGCTAAAATTAGCAGAGCCGCCTTGTTTTGAGGCAACCTCTCCTACAAACCAGGTAATGGTTCTAGTTGCAGGATTGTAAATTCCGAATCCTCCAATCTGCTCTCCTGTGGCACTATCAAGTATTGGCCCAATAGTTAAGTTAGAATCATCCAAATCTTCCTCCAGGGTATCGGTGAAGTAGACACCGTAGGCAATACCCTCTCCTTCATTTTCATACTGGATGGTATAGGTAAGAGTATCCCCGGGCTTAACATCGTCGACTGGTGAAACAGAGAGCTCGTTGGGGTCGTTGGCGGCAACGATGAGCGTCTTAAAGAATGAAGCTACGTTTTTCCAAACTTCACTTATTTTTTGACCTATTTTCAGAAGACGAAATTTCAAAATGAGATAATCAGACCAGCCAGGGTGAAAAACACCGACAACTTCCTCAACTTGTATTATCCCTTCGCTTTTAATTGGTTAACCGGTCTTCATATCATTCTGGATATAGAAAGGCTTTGGGAGAAGGGTTCCGTCAGGAAGAAGAAGTGGAAAGATATTGCCTTGCTCATCTACCATCTCTAATTCAACCTGATTGCCTACCTTATCAGAAAAAATATTAAGAGTTTTTACTTTAAGAGTCTTATTGAAATTCTTACTAAAAATCTCTTCTCCTATCTCGATCATTCTCTTAACTTTAAGACTAAGTTCTTGAGATTGGTAAGGAAATTCTATATCCGAAACGACAATCTTAAATTCCGATTCTTGGTTAGCTGAATATCTAAGTCTAATGGGTTTTGGAATCACATCGTCATTTAACGAATAATAAACAACTACTTTCTCAACGCCTTTTTCACTTAATTTTTGCAATCTATCTTGGTAGGTTAAAACAGTTGAGGCTGCTTGAAATTCTTTAGTGGTAACGAGGCCTTTTTCTATCAAAGCAACGCCGGAGATTGTTGAGCCGCTATAAGTTAATACTTTTGGACGATTACCCTGATTTTCAACCAAGCCATTTTTATCTGTGGGTATTCCCAACATTGCCGCGAGAGCATGAGGAGTTGCTTCAAAGAAATCCAGATCTGTATATACCGGAAGCCACTTAGCATCGAATAACTTTGTCAAAGTTTTATACTTTATCACATCGGGATTATCTTTGCCGGGAGCAATTTGTTTAGTTTTAAGTTGAAACCCATTCAGAGATAAATTGTCTTCTGTGCTATGGTGTTCAATAAGAGTTATGTATGCGGGAATGTTAAATTCAAGCCCCTGAGGTAAACCCCAAGGGAAGCTTACTTGCACAGTTAAATAACCTATTGCTTTTGCAGGAAGTAATCCTAGGTCCCAGCTTACAGTTCCAGCGAGTTCATTGTAAAAAGCTCCTTTAGAACCTAAAAGGTAATCGGAAAGGGTGGGTAATTCAATACTAACAATCGCTTCATTTGCCCCCATCAGTCCATCATTCCTGTATTCAATAATATAGGATATGGTCTGTCCCGGACTAACCCTTTTCGGCCCCCAGACTTTCACCATTAATTCAGGTGCAGGAGACAAAGCTAAATCTATGCGCTCTAT
>JAHKBC010000036.1 GCA_018825725.1 Candidatus Omnitrophota bacterium | reverse complement strand
TCATTACGAAATGATTTACCAATTTGCGCCAGGCCAAATGGCAGTTTTGGATGGCGAGAATCCAGAATATTGGAAAAATTAACAAACATACCCTGGGCAGTTTCCGGACGAAGATAAATAAGGCTCGCCTGTTCATCCACTGCCCCTTGATGCGTTTCAAACATAAGATTAAACTGCCTTGCCTCGGTAAGCTCACCGGAACACTCCGGGCATTTATTATTATCCTTGAGGTCCGCGGTCTTAAAACGTTTTTTGCAGCTTTTGCAATCACTTTTTAAATCATAAAAGTTCTTTACATGTCCCGAAGCCTCCCAAACCTTAGGATGCATAAGAATTGCGGCGTCTAATCCTAAAATATCGTAACGGCGGTGGACATTATTCTTCCACCAGGCAGATTTTAGATTATTCTTAAGTTCAACACCAAAAGGCCCGTAGTCCCAGGTATTGCTTAAACCACCGTAAATTTCCGAAGACTGAAATATAAGGCCGCGGCGTTTACATAACGAAACTATTTTTTCCATTGAATCATTCATAGGACTTTAAATATAACGCGCAAACTCTTGCGAATAAAAAACTGCCGTTTCCGTATCTATAGTATTATCTTCTAAATATCTGCGTATAGCGTCCTGCATAAGCTGCATCTTACTACTCACGCCCGTCTGCATCACTGTGGCAAGCTGGAATAATTCATCTTTGCGGATTATTCGCTTGACCGCGTCTGTCGCCATAAGGACTTCGGTAGCCAGAACCCTTCCTTTTCTATCCCTGCGCGGAATGAGCACTTGGGCAATAATACCCTTTAAGCAATTTGACAGTTGGGAGAGCATCTGCCTGCGGTTCTCCGCGGGAAACATGCTAATCAGGCGATCAATAGCCTGTATTGAATCCGGGGCATGGAAGGTCGCCACAACCAGATAACCTGCTTCCGCGGCGATTATCGCCGTCTTAATGGTCTCGTAATCATCCATCTCCCCAACCACAATTACGTTCGGATCCTGGCGCAAGCTGCTCTTTAAAGCGTCAGAGAAAGAATCCGTGTCAACTCCAATTTCGCGCTGCTTCACAATGCTTTTAATATTTTTATGCATATATTCAATAGGGCGTTCCAGAGTAATAATAACTACTCTTCTCTCGCGATTGATTAAATCTACCATAGCAGCAATGGTCGTAGTCTTGCCCGAACCAGTGGGGCCGGTAATTATGATAAGGCCGTCTCTTTGCCTGGCCAGGTCCTGCACTATATCTGGAATTCTCAATTCCTCAAATGAAAATGTTTTGGTCGCAATAAGGCGCAGCGCCGCTTCAGTGAAACCGCGCTGTTGATGCACATTAACCCGGAAGCGGTTTGAAATATCAAACTGGATACCGAAATCGATCTCCCTCTTCTTTTCAAAAGCCCTTACTTGCTCCTTGGACATAAGGCTAAAAACCAGCTGCCGGATATCCTCAGCATGCAAAGCTTCACCTTCCAACGGGCGTAACTCCCCGTTAATCCTCATCACCGGAGAATATTCCGCCAATAAGTGCAAATCCGAAGCCCCTTTATCAATTGTAAGTTTAAGAAAATTATTTATATTTGAACGCTCGACATATTTACCGATATCTTCCTTATCCTCTTCAGCGATATGGGTAAATCTTGCCCCCACGCCAAATACATCCTTAGCTAAAGATTCTATACGCACCACCATAATCGTGGCACTAGTCATTTTATTTGAACGCGGTAACTGAAATTTGATATTTATTTCGCTGCGCAAAGCAACAAGCTCGTCAATCTCAAAATAGAGGCCGTTAGGGCTTACGTTCTGGCAGATCGCAGTCTTGCTGTGGGAGATGCGCGAAACCGGATCAGTAAGTTCGCACAATACGGTACTACGCAAGAATACCCGGGTATTAACCCTTCTCTCAGTTTCGAATCCGGGCTGCATAACTATTCTCCTTGTTATAATTGGAAATTTTTATTATACCACAATAAAGTATCATTTCAAATATTTAGAGAGCCTTTTTTACTTTATCAAATTCCGCATCTTTAATTTCATAAGAATGTTCCCGGGAAGGAAAAATACCTTTACGCACCTCTTGCGCATATTGCTCAATTGCTGCGAGAATAACGGATCTGGCATCAACGAATTTCTTTACGAATTTCGGCAGATGTATTCCGGATAAACCGATAAGGTCATGAATAACCAAAACCTGCCCGTCGCAGTACCTGCCTGCGCCAATACCTATAGTAGGTATGGATATCCCTTGAGTTATTATACCGGCAATCCGCTCAGGGACACACTCTAAAATCAGGGCAAAACAACCCTCTTTTTCTAAGGCTTTCGCCTGACGAATCAATTCAACAGCCTGTTCTGCATCCTTACCTTGAACTCTAAAACCGCCCAATTTATCCGCAGTCTGAGGAGTTAATCCGATATGACCCATTACCGGAATTCCGCTTTTTATGATCTGTCCGGTTATCTGGGCGCATTTGGCAAACCACTCCAGTTTTACAGCATTGCAACCGGCTTCATCTATAAAACGCCTGGCATTATTTAGCGCATCTGCAGAATCAAGCTGATATGCCTCAAAAGGCATATCCCCTACCAAAAGCGCGTTTTTTACAGCCCTTCTTACAGCCTGGGTATGATAAAGCATTTGTTCCAAAGTCACATCTTTAGTTGAATCCAAGCCCAAAACAACATTAGCCAGAGAATCACCGACTAAAATAATATCAATACCTGCTTCATCTGCTATACTACCTAGAGGATAATCATAAGCCGTAAGCATGGTAATTTTGTGCTTTCCTTTGCTATCTGCAATTTGTTGAAAGGTTACTTTGTCTTTAGGCATGAGCTATTTAATAAAAACCAGCACAAAGAGAAAAATAGATAAAGAAACCATCCCGATAATCACTGCTATGGATATAAAATTGTAAAACTTGGAATTAGTATATTTGCCCATCAGCCTTTTGTTATTCACCAATAAAAGCATAAAAAAAAGGACAAAAGGCAAGAGTAGACCATTAAAGGCCTGGGAAACCAACATAATCGGGATCAGCTTTACTCCCGGCAATAATATAATTGCTGCGCCGATTATTATTATTGCGGTATAAAGAGAATAAAACTGCGGCGCCTCGCGAAAACGCCTGTTTACTCCCACTTCCCAGCCCATCCCCTCACAAACTGAATAAGCTGTAGACAAGGGAAGTATACAGGCTGAGAAAACCGAAGCATTCAATAACCCAAAAGCAAAAAGATAAAAACAATACTCCCCTGCCAATGGCTTTAAAGCCAGAGCTGCATCTTTTGCCGATTCGATTCTTATGCCATTTGTAAAAAGGGTGTTGGCGCAGACAACCACAATAAATATAGCCACAATGTTAACCACAAAAGAGCCCACTATAACATCTAATCTGCAATATTTGTAATTCTCTATTTTTATCCCTTTTTCTACTACCGAGGACTGCTGGTAAAATTGCATCCAGGGAGCAATAGTTGTCCCGACAACTCCGATAAGCATAAATACGTAAGTCTTGGTCCAGGTAATCTGCGGCCTGATAACGCTCAACCCCACCTCTTTCCAATTCGGATTAGACAAATAACCCGAAATAATATAGGAAATATAAAATATACAGGCAACCAGAAAAACCTTTTCTACTGTCTTGTAGGTCCCTTTTACGATCAACCACCAGACAAAAACAGCGCATAGCGGAACAAGTATATATTTACTTATGCCCAAAAGCTCGGCGCTAGCCGCGATCCCGGCAAATTCAGATATAGTATTGAAGATATTGGAGAAGATAAGCACGACCATGGCATAAAAAGTCACCTTCACCCCGAATTCTTCGCGGATTAAATCTGCCAAACCCTTACCGGTAACCACAGCCATACGGCTACACATCTCCTGAATTATGGTTAGAACGAGTATTATCGGTATAAACGACCAAATCAGGGAATAACCGAAATGCGCTCCGGCAACCGAATAGGTTGTAATGCCTCCGGCGTCATTATCAACATTGGCGGTAATAATCCCCGGCCCCATGATGGACAAAAAGAGTACTATTTCTCTCCAATATTTTTTCAGTTTACTCATATCTCTAACCTATATCTTTATCTCTTCCTGAGATTGAGCCTGTTGTTTAGGCAATACCTTGATTTTCTTTAACCTGCGCCAAGCAATAGAAATAATCTGGCTCAAGACATCGTCTACAGTAACGATCCCCTGCAAAACATTATTATCATCAACGACCGGAATAGCATAATATTTATATTTTTCCATCAGGTATGCCACTTCTTTAACGCTTGAATTAAGGCGAACATAATAAGTCTTGGGAAACATGACCTTTTCTATTAATTCATCGGGATTAGCAAAAATCATCCTGCGAAAATTAGTCGAGCCGACAAGACGGTAATTCTCGTCAACGATATATACAAACTGAGCGGGTTCAGTTTTAAAAGACCGTATTTTTAGCTGGCTTAATACAGCATTGATTGAAGTTCCCTTAAGAAACGCCATGAATTCGGTAATCATTAACCCGGCTGCCGAATCGCTGGAATAACCCAAAAGCTCAGATAATTTCTTGGAGGTCTTACTCTCCATAAGCTTTAGGATTTTCTCGGTTTCATCCTTAGGCAGCTTCTCCAGAAAATCAATTGTTTCATCCGAAGGAATAGAGTTTAATAACTCTACAACATCCTTATCGCTAAGCTCTTCTACTAAAGAATTCTGTGTCTTGAAATCTATATTCACAAAAGTCCTGGCCTTGGTATTTATATCCAGTGATTTAAATAAAGCAACCTGGTGTTTAGTGCTTAAGTCCAGGAATATTTCCCCTAAATCTGCGGCAGGAATATTCGATAACTGGCTTTGAGGGGCGTCAATCTTAATAGTCATGCTCACCGGATTTATAGATAAAGGCTGAATAAATTTCCAGGATATCAGGTATTCAGCTTTGAGGTAACGGGCATTCTTATTAACGAATCTGACTAAGAAATCCACGCTCTTCTCTAAGCCTAACCTGCGCAATAGGCCACGCGTACTTATATCAACATGCGCCAACATTAAGGAATCATCAACCAACAAAAGATGAATATCGTTTACCCTGATGACCTTATGGTTATAAGTATCCACAACCTGCTGGTCTAGAATATCCCTTCTTAAAGTAAATTCTGCTTTTTCATCATGCTTTTCGTAAAAATTAAGAGATTTGCCGTCGATCTTAAGCCTGACTTCTCTTTCATCTATTTCAGAGATATCTGACCATTTTACAAGGGCATACTTACGGTTGGGATACCCGCGACGAATAATCAGGCTATCTGACTGCGGGTAAATTGCGCTCTTTTTAACCACAATGTCATATAATTCTCCAGCCTGGATGCCAAGATTATCTATAACAGGCTTATCCATAAGCTGAGACAAATACACAAACATCGGTTTAAACTTGGGATTATTAGCAATACTCTTATTAACGTTTTCGTTTGGCATCATTCCCACACTTAATATGCAAATTACCCATAATTATTTTTGCCTGCGCGCCTTTAAAATTACTAACAAGCTGACAGCCGGCTTTATCACCCATGATAAATACTGATGTAGCTAAGGCATCCGCGCTCACGCAATCATCGGCAATTACAGTTACCGAACTTATGCCATTATTCACAGGGCTTCCGGAGCGAGGATCAAAGATATGAGAGAAACGCCTGTTCTTATTTAAAAAATACTG